>JAFGJB010000098.1 GCA_016929295.1 Candidatus Zhuqueibacterota bacterium
AACAATTACTAATACTAACCCGTAAAATCACTCCATCTGATTTGATTATTACTTATTAATAATAAAGTTATGATGTCCTGCAATCAGGATAAAATGTCAACGAAAAAAAGTCAAATGTTTTTTAAAAACTTGGCGAATCTTTGCGGCTCTGCGTCTTTGCGTGAGGGCAGAAAATCGCGTCATCGAGGCATCATTTAATGTGGAATTGTATTTTGGATCAAGACACTTTCTTGTGTTGCTTTTCTAACATTTTACCAGAGACTGACGTTTTACCCGAAATCAAGTTCTCCGGGCAGAATCTCGCGCTTGGACATAGAAAGAGGGCACCTCTTTGCTCAGAAATTCTCAAACTGACGATTAAAAAGTGGTAATCGATTTATTCGCTCAAAATTTCAAAATCCTCCATCAATCCATAATCGTACAAATTATAATCCAAGCCTGTGGGCTGTTTTTCCGGTGCGTATTTAAAACTCCAGGGCGTCACAATACCGTGTCGATTCACATTGTGATGCGGTCCGAATACATTTTTGAAACTGCCGGTGACAACAACGTCTATCAGATTTTCCCCATCTCTCACGGCAGCAGAAATATCCAGCTCAAATGGTTGCCAGCCGATGACGCCGACCTTCGTGCCATTGACATGCACGGATGCCACTGTGCCTTTCCATTTGCCCAGTCGAACGTGCATGCGCACGCCCTTCACAGCCGACAGTTTTTTACGGTAACGCACATCATAGGGATAAAACGGCTGTCCTTGCTCCACCCATGATCCGAATTCAAGAAGCGCTTCCGGCACAAGTTTCCAGCCGCACGGCTGCTCCATCAGCTGAAAGTTACCCATGATATAAGCTGGTGCAATTTCCGCGTAAATGGACATGGGGTGCATGATGATGGAGAGCTCATTTTTCCCGACAGTGACATGCTCGCTGATGTCAAAGACACCCCATGTTTTATCAATGGCCCATTCGTTGGCTATAGGCTTTATGCATTGACCATTGATCTGTACTTCCCACAAGGTCGGATTCTCTACAACAGCTCTCAATGAGCTCATATCCACACCTTCATCGATGCTGAAAGGATAACTCGCTGCAAAGCCACTGCCCTGGGCAAAGGTATCCGCCTCCACCCATTCGGATTGCCACTGCACGGATGAAACCCACGGATTTTCATCATATCCGTGCGCCTTCCAGATGTGCAGACCAGCCGTATAGTAGTAAATCCCCCGGTATTCTTGATCGCCAATGACCAGATTTATGTAATCCAGCGTGATGATATTGGGGGACAGGCGCTCAATTGTCGTGGCGCCGCTCTCGACGATAGTCAACTGCGGTTTGGCTGGTGGCGCGGCCGATGATCTCTCCTCGTCGCCGATATACAAGAGCAGACTGCCGGCCGGCGGAAGGTCAAAGGACACATCGACACATCCGTCGACGACATTTGTCGGATAGTCTCTAACATCACCCGTGAGCGCATCAAGCTCCTGCGCTGATGCTCCGGGCACGGCAAATGATCCTTGGGCGTGCTCTTTCAGGCTGAAATTGGTGAGAAAGACGAGCTGATCATCACCCAGATCGCGGCGCATATGGTAGAGATCGCCGCCGACAGTGAGAGGAGTGTGTAATGTGAATTCAACGTCGATCTGTTCGACAAATTCCGCGACACTCCTTACCTTTTTCCACTGGACATGCGAGGCAGCGCTGGATATCTTTTTTTCGCGACGGCCGTCCACATGGGTCGGCGTCTCGCCAAAATTATATAGATCACCACCATTGACAAGAAACTGCTGTATCAGCTCGAACGTCCGCGCGTCGAAATTTTCATACTGCGGCGGAAGAACAACTATGCTGTAACTTTTTGCGTTAATGATGAATTTGTCATTTTCGACAGCGCCAAAATCTTTGATCGTCTTCTCTGCGCCAAGATCATACTCAACCTGATAGTCTTCCATCTCGCTCAAAAAGTCGTGGAATGATGCGCCGATCTTGTTGAGTTTTTCATCTGCTTGCACAGGAGAGTAATACATCCAGGCCGTTGTCGTGGGTTCGAGCACGAGGATGTCGTTCAGCTGCTCACCGCTGGAGAGCGTCACCGACAGACGCGCAAAATAGTCGTTGAGAATTCGATAATCTTTCCACCACGGCGTCTGATAGCAGATGCCCTGCGGAAAGTCGTGCTTGCGATCGCCGGTCAAGTTCATGTAAGCGAGGTGTTGATTCATAAAATTGACGCCCAGAACATATTCCCAATCGCCATTTCTCTTCATATCTTCAAACGTCAGTTCCCAACCGGCGGCGCCATATGTTTCGCTGAGCGTCCGCACGCGATTGAACTGGTTGGCTATGCTGCGCAATTCCTTGATGGCGCGAATGTTGCCGAACTGGGTGCTGTTTTGATCCGCCGTATTGAACAACATATCGACTCCAGGCATCTGGTGATAGGCGTACATGGCCATGTTGTCGCTGCCGTGCACCGGGCTTGGCCAGCCGTGCTCCCAATAGTGGCCGGTCCAGGCGAGGCTTTTTTCTTCGGTATAGCGATGCCAGGGTTTTGACCAGCGCTCGATGAACAGCTCGAGCAACAGCTCATAATAATTATGGCGCACCTTTTTCCAGTCGCCCACCGGCTCAAAGATGCTCGGCAAATGTACTTTGAGATCATAAGCCCAACGCTTGTGAAACTCCTCGAACAAGCTCGGCGTCACACGCATGCCGCCTCTGACATCAGGATTGATATTCGGCTCATCCGTAAAAACGCCCGGCAGAGTCGCGCCGAATTCGTCTCCGGCGCACCTTTCATAGCCCGGCATGGTGACGTCGATGAATTTTTCTGTGACGCCGGGGATGAGCAGATCCACATAGGTGCGTCCGGCATACCATTTTGATTTTTCAAGGTAGTGATTTTCAAAAATAATCCAGTCACCCTTGTCACCGGGCTGCGCCACCGTGGTCACGTCGAGGTACGCCCCATCCTTCTCTTTCAAGATGACGCCGAAATCGCCAACAGGAATCGTCTGCACCCTTTTCATGGTCAATGCTATCGGCTGATCTGCCGATTCGGGCAGTAATTCGGGCACCCAGCCGCCGGCAAAGCCGCTGGGAAAAGAGTTCTCGTCATAGATCCAGGCTTTCAGGCCGAGCCGTTTCGCTTCCCTGACGCTGAATTCGACCATCTCGAACCATTCATCGGATAGATAGGCGGTTATCAGACCGTAACGAGGATGCATAAAGCCGCCGCCCAGGCCATTGTCTTTGAAATCACGCAAATCTCGCGCTAACATGCTTTTTTCCAGGCGGTCATGCCACACCCACAACGGCGTGGGCCGAAAATCGGCCGGCGGATTCTCGAAAGCCGGCAGCATCTCTTCGAATGATCTATAATGCGTATCGATGATGCTGTTTTGTGCTGCCATCATCCACGGCATCAAGAAAAGGAACGGTAGTAGATTGTGGATTTTCATGAGGGACCTCATGGTCTATATTTTTTTATGATCTGACGGGGATACAGAATATAACTGTTTGTAACATAAAGATGAAATAAAAATCTCTTTATAAAAATGAAAAAGAGCTTTCTCATTTTAGGATAATTTTTTATTATAGTTCGAATGCGAACAATGTTAAAGATGAACGATGCCTGCGAATCTATCACCCGACTATTTTCGCGCTGAAGAAGAATACAAAAAAGCGCACACGCCGCACGAACGGCTGAAAGCCTTGAAGGGAATGTTCGCGGCGATCCCCAAACACAAGGGCACGGAAAAGATGCAGGCGGACTTGAAGCGCCGCATTTCGCAGGTCAACGAAGAGCTGCAAAAGAGCAGCAAGAAAAAAGGTTTTGGCATCACGGTGGATCGTGCGGGCGCCGGCCAGGTCTGCGTCGCCGGTCCGCCTAACAGCGGCAAGTCACAGCTCACAGCCACGCTTTCGGACACCGAGTTGGAGGTGGCGGATTACCCGTTTACAACGCGGACGCCGCATCCGGCCATGATGAAGTACGAAGATATACAAATCCAGCTCGTTGATTTGCCTCCGGTATGTAGCCAGCATATGGAACATTGGGTGCCCAATATTTTAAGGACGTGCGATTTGATTCTCCTGGTCATCGATCTTGCTGATCCTGCGGTTCTTGATGGTCTGGAGGATACCGTGCGCATGATCGAGGATAATAAAATGGCGCTCGTGCCGCACATGCCGCCGGTGGATTCCTGGGCGAGCATTGTTGAAAAACGGGGGTGGCTTGTCGGCACAAAAACGGATCTGCCGGGCGCGACGAGCAACTGGGACGTCATCAAAGAAATTTACGCCAGCCGATTCGGCATGAGCGCTGTCTCCTCCACCGCAGGTGACAATATTGAACGCTTACGATACGAGATCTATCAAGCGCTGGATATTCTGCGAGTCTATACGAAAAAGCCCGGCCAGCCAGCGGATCTGCAGCAGCCTTTTGTCATTCGTCAGGGCAGCACGCTGCTCGATTTTGCCAGGATGGTTCATAAGGATTTCGCCGAGAGTCTCAAATTTGCCCGCGTCTGGGGACATACAAAGTATGACGGCATGAAAGTGAATCGAGACTATCTGCTGCAGGATAAAGATGTCGTTGAACTGCACGCTTGATGACCGGCGCAAATCAGAATTCCATCCAGAATTGCACGTTGCCGCCGCCAAATCCCCAGATGGTCGTTACATGACTGACAGCAAACTGCAGGTAGACTCGATCATCAAAATTGAATGTGTAGGCTAGTTTGAGCTTGTCGATATAGTCATTTCGATGCGGATGGGTGATCTCGAATGAACCAACATAGTCCCACTTTTGCACGGATCCCATATAGCCGGCCTCAATGGTTCCAGGCCCGGCATTCTTCTCGGCAAAAATGAACGGGATGATCTCCTGGCGAGTATAGGTGTGCGCGCCGTAATTTTCTGACGCAGCATGCTGAACAATGATGTGGGCGCCAAAACGTAGACGATACTTTTCGCCGACCGGGGTGATATAACCAATTTTGCCGATTTCTATGCGGTTTTCATAGCTGTAATTCGCTTCCGGCGAATCAAAGTTCTTTGCTTCTACGAAATTGTAATAAGAGTAGGTCGCCTCGATGAACGAATGGCGCGTGCGGTAAAAGTAGAGTCCGAGGACAAGATCATCCATTTTTTTCTGCTGCGCCGAAAAATCGATTGCTCCAGGTTCTCTCGTAAAAAAACGTTCGGTGCCGCTATCGTATCGGCCGCAGCTAAAAAATCGCAGCGGCCCGATTCTCAGGTTAGTCTCCCAATTGAACTGCCAGGGCTTTTTTGCATCGTGGCTTTTTATATTGTTTTTGTCATTCCAGAACAGATCGACGTCAATGTACGAGAATCGAATATAATTCGATCTGTTTTTGCCGGTGAGCGCAAGACCATATTGAATGTCGATTTCTTCTTTCTCAAAATGCGGATCACCATATGCAAAGACAGATAGTGATTTATAAATCCTCTGTTCAAAGCCAGTTGATATATAGATGTCCTGCTCGTTGCGATGATGTGTCGCATAGTAGGTCGTTGCATAGCGAAACCAGAGTCCTGCGGCTAGTTCTTCGTTGATCGCGAGTCGGGCGTCAGAAAGGAGTTCAGTATTGGAAATGCTGGCAAAATTGAGCCGCATCATGTTTCGACAAAACAGGTTGTTCTGCCATTTTTCATGCCAGAATGGGTGCAATTCATAATTGGCGACGGCGTGGATGTAGACCATGCTTTCGCCGTAATAGTCATCGTAGGTCTCGATGTCCTGCGCCGCGGCAAGACCATGCAGAATGCAGCAGAATAAAAATATGTGACATGAGCGCTTGAGCATCATGTTTGTTTATAATGCCAGAGGTTTTGTCATTTGTAACAATTACAAGAGAAAAGAATTCCACATTTCCTCTTGTGAGCATGTTGCTGCTTCATTCACACGTCATCATCGCACCTGTCGAGAGGGGCAGGAGCAGATCAGATTGCGATCGCCATAGGTGTTGTCGATGCGCGCGACCGGCGGCCAAAATTTATGCGATCTGACTTCTGCTAACGGATAGAACGCTTTTTGTCGCGAGTAAGGGTGGGTCCACACATCGGCGATGGCCTCTGCGGCCGTGTGCGGCGCATTTTTCAGGACATTGTCTTCTTGATCCGCGCGCCCGTCAGCAATTTCCTGGATTTCGTCGTAAATATTGATCATGGCATTGCAAAAGCGATCCAGCTCTTCTCTGGGCTCGCTTTCGGTGGGTTCCACCATCATTGTCCCCGGCACGGGAAAAGACACGGTCGGTGCATGAAAGCCATAATCCATCAATCGTTTGGCGACATCTTCCGCTTCAACGCCGAATTTTTTAAAATGACGTAGATCGACTATCATCTCGTGCGCAACGCGGCCATTCGCGCCAGTGTAAACGATGGGAAAATATTTTTCCAGACGCGTTTTGAGATAATTCGCATTGAGAATCGCATTTTGCGAAACCTCGGTCATACCGGCTGCGCCGAGCATTTTGATGTAGGCGTAGGAGATGAGCAGCACATTGGCGCTGCCCCAGGGAGTGGCGCTCACCGCCGGAATGGCTTTTTCGCCGCCCGTTCGAATGATGCTGTGACCGGGAAGGAAGGGCGCCAGATGATTCGCCACGCAAATTGGCCCGACGCCCGGTCCGCCGCCGCCGTGTGGAATGGCAAACGTTTTATGCAGATTGAGATGACAGACGTCCGCACCAATTGTCGCCGGACTGGTGCAGCCAACCTGGGCATTCATGTTGGCGCCGTCCATGTAGACCTGTCCTCCATACTTGTGAACAATGCTGCACACCTGAACGATCTCTTTTTCATAGACGCCGTGCGTCGATGGATAGGTCACCATTAGCGCGGCGAGATGATCAGCGTGTTGCATGGCCTTTTGCTCTAAATCGACAAGATCAATGTCGCCGCGTTCGTTGCATTGAACCAGGACGACGATCGATCCCGCCATCACCGCGCTCGCCGGATTGGTGCCATGAGCTGATGTCGGTATGAGCACGACATTCCGCTGCTCCTGGCCGGTTGCCCGATGATAGGCTCGTATGACCATGAGCCCGGTGAATTCACCTTGCGCCCCCGAATTCGGTTGCAACGATGTGGCAGTAAATCCGGTGATTTCGCTCAAGTATTTTTCCAGGTCCTGAATCAATTGCTGATATCCGGCTGCCTGCGCGACGGGCGCGAAAGGGTGGATGGTGGAAAATTGCGGCCAGCTCACCGGCAGCATGGCCGTCGCCGGATTCAATTTCATCGTACAGGAGCCGAGAGGGATCATGGACTTGGTCAGAGACAAATCTTTTTCTTCCAGAGATTTTATATAGCGCATCATCTGGGTTTCGGATCGATAGCTGTTGAATACAGGATGCTGCAGATAGGCGCTGGTGCGCATGAGTGATGATGGCGCCTTGAGAGATTCGCTCATTGCCGTGCGAAGAGGCTGTCCGGATTCAAAGGCTCTGGCGAAAAGATTGAAAATTTCATTCACGTCCGCCTGTGATGTGGTCTCGTCGAGTGAAATGCCGAGATGTTCGGAATCGATGCTGTGGAAGTTGATGAGATTCTCTTCAGCCAATTTTAGCACTCTCGATTTCATCGCCGCCGGCAGCCGCAGCATGAGCGTATCAAAGTAAGCGTCATTCAGCTGCTCGACGCCAAGTGCGCGCAGCTGCTCCTCCAGGAGCCTGGCGCGCGAATGAATCGTCTCGGCGATCAGGCGAATTCCATCGGGACCATGATAGACGCTATACATGCCCGCCATGATGGCCGGCAAAGCCTGCGCGGTGCAGATATTGGAAGTGGCTTTCTCGCGGCGGATGTGCTGTTCGCGCGTCTGCAGCGCCATGCGATAGCCCATGTCGCCATGTCTGTCCTGCGACACGCCGATGATTCGTCCAGGAACCTGACGTTTATAGGCGTCGCGGGTGGCGAAATAGGCGGCGTGCGGGCCGCCGTAGCCCAATGGCACGCCGAAACGCTGGGTCGAGCCAACGACGACATCGGCGCCACATTCTCCCGGCGGCCGCAAAATTGCCAGGCTCAGCAGATCAGCCGCCACAGCGACGAGGCACTCCTCTGCATGCGCTTTTTTAATGTCATCAGCATATTCAAAAATCAGTCCGTTCTTATCGGGAAATTGCAGCAATGCGCCGAAAACGGGTTCCTCGAAAGTCCATTTTTTGAAATCGCCGATCAGGAGTTTGATGCCAAGAGGCTCGCCGCGCGACTTGAGGACATCGATGGTGTGTTGATAGACTCCGTCCGCGACAAAAAAGCTGTTCACATCAGCAGCGATCTTGTCCCGCGACCGCAGCCGGTGCAGCATAGCCATCGCTTCGGCCGCCGCCGTCGCTTCGTCCAGCAGCGAAGCATTGGCCAGCTCCATGCCGGTCAGGTCCATGATCATGGTCTGAAAATTGAGCAGCGCTTCCAATCGGCCTTGTGAAATCTCGGATTGATAGGGCGTATACTGCGTGTACCAGCCGGGATTTTCAAAGATATTGCGCAGGATGACACTGGGCGTGATGGTGTCGTAAAAACCCAATCCTATATAGCTTTTATAGATCCTGTTTTTCGCAGCGAGGCTTCGAATATGGTTGAGATACTCATGCTCTGAAAGCGGTTGTGGTAAAGCGAGCGGTTTTGTCAACCTGATGTCGTGCGGAATAGTTTGATCGATCAGCTCTTGCATCGAGTCAACGCCGATGCTGCGCAGCATATCGGTGCGTGTACCCACTTGCGATCCGAGATGGCGATCCAGAAAAGTCAGATGATTCTCCATTGGACGATGTCCTTTTTAGTTATTTCAGGGTGATACAACAAATGAGCAAAGATGATATAGTGCAACGCACGAGCTGAACAGAGCACTATTTTTTTAGAATTTTTCAATGAGCGGCTTCCAATTGGCTTTTTTAATTCCTAAAACGGCTGCAAAGCGCGTTCTGACGTCGTCCTCCAGCAGCATCATGTCGCCGGCGTCGCTGTGTTCGAGGTCAATTTTTCCGCCGGCGAATTGATTATGCCCGCCGGCGTTGGCGTTGTCACCGACGATCTTTTGAATGACGCGAAAGGCGCGCGCGTTTTTTTTGTTTGTCCGTAGCGATAGATACATGCTGTCATCCACGTTGCCGACGGCTAATGCCCACGATGTTCTTTCCCGGCGAAGAAAAAAATCTGACATTTCGGCGATGATCTCCGGCGCATCGACGTAGCCGAGCGGTACGAAGATGAGATGCTGGAATTTACAAGCTCGATTGAGGGCAATGGCGAGTTCCTGAAAATAAGAGTTCAACAGAGTTGGATTGGTTATGGCGCCCATTTTCGGCAGACTGCAGAGCGGATAGACAGTCAGAAAGGCTTGAATATCGCGTTTATTTGCTTCGCGTCGCAGCTCCTGCGTCTCGGATCGGATGGCATAGGCGATGGCGGTTGCGAGATTGACTTTGAGATCAATTTTTGCGGCCATTAAAAGTTCGCACAGCAGGGTGGCTGTGGCGCCCAGTTTGGAATTATAGACGACCAGATCCGCATCAATGTTTGCGCCGGATGCATGATGATCAAAAACGATGTGCGTGTGAATATCGGCGGGAAGAGAGTTGTTGCCCTGACCCGGCTGGGTGTCGACCATGGCGATACGATCGAATTTGTTATAGCGGATGGAGCTGGTTTTGACTAAAGGAATTTCGAGCTGCGACACCATCGCGCGGTTTTCAGCGCGACCCAAAATGCCGCCATAGGCCATGGTGGATTTGACGCCGCAAAGAGATTCCGCAAGGGTGGCCAGCGCAAAACCACTGGCAATGGCATCCGGATCGGGATTGTTGTGCAATATAATGAGGAGTGACTCGGCGCCTTGCAACTGATTTTCAAGAGCCTTGAGGACGGCCTTGATCTTGTTGGGTGATTGAGAAAATTTTACCATGAGCTAATTTAAGATTCTCGGCTGAAAAAGTAAACCTGTTTTCTTTGCATTATTCGCAAAAGCATGCCTTTTCGATTCCTCAGGACGGGCAGAATTCACAAGCTTGCAAATGATGAATATTTTTCATATGTTCCGTCAAGCATTTTATCACCTTTTGTGAGGTTTTATGGTCGGCAAAATTTATCAAACGATGGTGACAAGCCTGCTCATCATCACTACGTTCATCTTTTCGCAACAACCGGCGGCCAATCAACAGTCGACACCCGGTGCATCTCTCGCCGGCACTTCCGAAATCGAGGACATACGAGAAATTATCACTGGCGTTTTCGAACTGTACCAGTTTTTACGCAATGACATTGGCATATATGCCGATGCCGCGCGATTTGAGGGCGTGCAATTCCACCCCTGTTCCATCGCGTCGGTGGGCATGGGACTCATCTCTCTCTGCATTGCTGATAATCTTCAACTGACGGATGCGGCCCGGGAAGAGGCGCTGCAGACCTTGCGCGCCATGTCGGGCGAAACGCCAGGATATGAACCGGCGCGCAATCCGGTCAATGGTTTTTTCCGCCACTGGATTAGTCTCACTACCGGTGCGCGGGAGTGGAACAGCGAGTATTCGAGCATCGATACGGCGATCCTCATATGCGGCGCTCTTTTCTGTAAAAGCTATTTTGCAGATGCGGAGATCGCGCGACTCGCCGATGCGCTCTATCTCTCGGTGGACTGGAATGCGGCGACCGCCGATGCTGCCAACGGTGAAATCTATATGACATTCCATGAAGATGGTAGAGGCGAGCTCAAGACTCGACCTTTCAACGAGTATATGATCGTCGCCTGGCTGGCAAAAAATGATCCGCGCGCCAATGCGCAGACGAAACGGCTGTGGCAGAATTTTTTCGAAAACGCCTCGGCGTTGCCGAACTCGACTTATAAGGGCATCCCTCTGCTCGCCGATTCGCCCGGCCAGTATCTCTCCAATTTCGTCATTCAGTTCCCGATGTATCTGTGCTCCCACTTTACCGCGCGCCAGGATTATCTGCAATTCCTCAAAAATGCCATGCTCGCGGATCGTCAGTGGTGGTCGGATAATACGAACGCGCCGCTCTATGTCTGGGGAACCGGCGCCGGCGCCTCCGGATTTGTCGGCAGCGGTTACCATGCGGACAATTTCAGAGAAAATCCCGGCGTCGTCTGTTCACCGCATGTCCTCGCCGGTTTTGCGCCGGTGGATTCGACGGTTTTCAATGATGTGCTCAGCCTGTGGAACAATAATGTGGGCGTCTACAGTGTCCCCGGTTCCACAAAGAAATTTCTCTGGCGATTCAGCGTTCAGGATCCATCCTGGCGGGCGGCGGATGTGCAAGGGGTCGATATCTCGACGTTGATGTTCGGACTGGCCACCCATCCCTCTCTGTTGGGGACAGAGTTCTTTGAAAAATATAACCAGTATGATTTTCCCAGTAGCAGCAAAGTTAAAAAAAAAAGTGATAGAGCGGTAGAGTACGAATTGGGCATGCAGGTGTATCCGAATCCGTTCAATGCCGAGACAACGATCTGTTATCGTCTAGAAAAGTCGTCCTCTGTAGTCCTCAAGCTCTTTGACAGCAGGGGACGCTGTTTACGGCAATTCGTGCAAAAGGATCAATGGGCTGGTGATCACACCTTGCTGCTGCAGGGTGGCGATCTGCCATCCGGCATTTACATCATCAATCTGACTGCAAATGACACTTTTGCCTGCGAACGACTCGTTTGCCTGCGCTAGTTGTGGAATGAATCAGGTCTCGTCTGATGTTACAAAGCGTGAAAATTCACTGAAATCATAACTTTAACTGGAGGTTCATCATGAATTTCATTACAAAAATGTTGGTTCTACTAGCTCTCTGTACAAGTGTCTCTTTGGCGCAAATTGATCTCCTGATGGCGAACAACGGCTTTGGAGGAAGGATTGCTACTTTTAGCGAGCTGGCAGAAGAGCGGACTTGGAGTTCGGTTGATTGTAATGGCGCGCAAGTTTTTGAAATCATCGCGGATCCGGACGATGCCGCCAACATGGTGGGATCGTTCAAATCGACCGCCTGTGCAGACGAAGGTTTCACCCTGGAGCAGACATTTGTGCCGTTCGATTTTTCCCTGCACAATTTCATGAGTCTGGATGTCTATGCGCCGGCGGCGAATCGCAAGATCGTCTTCAAAATTTTCAATTCAACGAATCCTGATCAGGCCAAGACCGTTGAGGTCATGACTGAAATAGCGGCCGAATGGGACACCCTCAATTTTGATTTCACCGGCACCGAGGCCGGCGTCTACGACCGCATCTCGATTCATCCGGCTTTTGGTGAGACGACCGAAGGCGAAGAGTGGATCTTTGATAACATTCGCAAGGATCGCGGCGGCTTGATCACCTACCGCAATGACGGCATGTTGATCGATTTTGATACCTTGTTGCCGTATACCCATTCGTGGGACTGCAATTCGATGACCAGTGAATACTACATCGTCGATAATCCGATCAAGGATGACGTCAATCCCAGTGACAAGTGCGCCCTCTTCTACGTCTCTGACTGCGGCTGGGAAGGTTTTGCCATCGCCGAAAAATTTGAGCCGCTCGATTTCACTATCACCAGCGAGGCATGGGTCAAGGTGCTGGCGCCGGCCCCCGACATGCAGTTCATGTTCAAGGTTGAAGTGTGGGAAAGCGGCGGAGCCACAATGGTCGAAACAGTCACCACGACTGCCGTCGGCAATGCCTGGGAAGAATTGATTTTTGACCTGAGCGGCATCGAATCGCTCAAATACACCAAGATCGCCCTGTTCCCCGATTTTCAGTCGGCGCTACAAGGTGAAGACTGGTTCATCGATGATGTCAGGCTGGTCGATCCCTTCAACGTCTCGGTTCAAGATCGCGGCAAGGTCGTAAAAGTGTTTGCGCTGTCCGCAAAAAACTACCCGAATCCCTACAATCCGACTACAATGATCTCATATAATGTGCCGTTGCCGTCACATGTAAAGATCACTGTATTCGACATGAGCGGCCGCGAGCTGACGACGCTGGTGGATCAAGAAAAGACCGCCGGCGAACACACGGTGCAGTTCGATGGCGCGAATCTCAGCAGCGGCGTCTATTTCTACAAAGTTGAAACCTCGTACGATGCAGTGGTGAACAAGATGCTGTTGATGCAGTAAACGACCTGACGATTTGCCAGGCACTCGATGAGTGTCTGGCAAATCCATCGTACTTTAGCTGCAAGCGCTCACTGCAAACGGGTGAAAGTCTGTTTTCCCCTGAATTGCTGAGGCTAAAAAATGATGAAAAGAGCGGGAAAATTGCAGAGATCACTTCTTTGTGTGTTGCGTTGTGGACTGCTTGTTGTCCGTTTAAAGACAGCAGCGGAAATTTAAAAAGACAATTCTGTTCAGCCATCTCGCTTTGATGGTTTCCTAACTCTTTGTAAAACAATACTTTTTTGCTCTCTTGCATTGCAGAAAACCATTGCACAAATGAATGAATATTTGGCATTCTTTATGCTAATCTGCTATCAGCTCCATTTCATGGCAAGATGTAAATGTAATTAGAAATTCATGATAATGATGATTGCCTGGTATGCCAACTCCAGTCGGACATTTGTTAGCAGGTGCAATATTATTCAAGTCACAACAAGTCAACGTCAGTTTTCTCATGTTCCTTTTTATTCTCTTCTTCGCTTTGCTGCCGGACTTTGACTTTGTATTTGGCTTTTTTGTCGGTGATCCGAATCGATATCATCATCTGTTTACACACAGTATCGTTTTTGTCGCTATTGCGGGAACTGTTGGCGGAATCATTTTTGCCAAATGGTGCAATGAGAATATCATTTTTTCGTCCGCCATTTTTGTCTCTGCCGGTATAAGTCATGTGATTTTGGATTGTCTGGCAGTCGACAAGAGCGAACCTTTTGGCTGCCCGCTAGCGTGGCCTTTTTCGCAAAAATTTGTCATTTTCCCGGCGCCGCTGTTTTCAGATGTGATTCGTAGCTCGGACTCGAGTTCTTTTTTTCAGAGCTTGTTCAATTTGCACAACTTGAAAGCTGTCTTTGTGGAGATCATCGTTTTAGCGCCGGTTTTGTTCATGGTGTGGATATTGAGACGGAAATTTATCGCTGGCAAAGCTGCAATATCAAAAATGTAATTATATAAAGACTTGAATTTTGCAAGTGCTGAAAAAAGAAAAGCCCTATCTCTCGGTGGTTGTCCCTTTCTTCAACGAAGAGGAAAGCATCGAACAACTGTGGGCAACACTCAAAGGATCGCTGGACGATGTCGGCCAGCCCTATGAGGTCATTTTTGTCGATGATGGCAGCACCGATCAGACGCGCGATATCATGCGCCGTCTGGCCACTGAGAACGTGGAATTACGAGTCATTCTGTTCCGGGCAAATTTTGGCCAGTCCGCCGCCATGGCAGCAGGGTTCGAAGCCACTCGCGGCAAGGTGGTCGTGGCCATCGACGGCGATTTACAGAACGATCCTAGCGATATCGGTGCGATCATCGCCAAGCTCAACGAAGGTTACGATGTGGTCAGCGGCTGGAGAAAAAATCGCCAGGATAAAATGGTCTCCCGTCTGATTCCTTCGAAAATTGCCAACCGGATCATTTGTTCGGTCACCGATGTCCGGCTGCACGACACCGGCTGCTCATTGAAAGCATTCCGCGGCGACTTGTTGCGCCGTATTTCCCTGTATGGCGAATTTCATCGCTTCATCCCGGCGCTGTTGCGCATGGAAGGCGCCCGCATCACAGAAATGCCTGTCCAGCATCATGCCCGGCGCTTTGGTACTTCCAAATATAATATCAGCCGCACCTTTCGCGTTATTATGGATTTGATGACTATTCGCCTGCTCATGCAGCACTTGCATAATCCGCTGGGTTTTTTTGCACAATTTTCAATCTTGTGCGGAATTGCCGGAACAGTGACATTTTTTCATGCTCTTGCGCAGCTCGCACGGGTGAGCATGAATATTGCTGTCTTTAACATATCCATCACCATGACGGTATTGCTATGGGCGGCTTCTTTCATGTTCATCAATCTGGGTCTTGTTGGCAAAATGATCGTCGGACATGGCGAGCGTCGTCCGTTTAGCCTGGATTAAGAAAAATATGGATTTGATATGGCTCTCCCACATACGAACGAAATAGATTTTCGCCCGGTGAAATCCAAACCAGCAGTATCCGTCATCGTGGCGATCAAGAATCAGAAGGAATATCTCGAACAACTGGATGCGGATCTGCGGCGCATGCAGGAAGATAGCGAGCAAGCCTTTGAAATTATTTACGTTGACGATGGCAGCACGGACAGCTCCTGGCGAATGCTGAAAGCAATTGGCGAAAAGTCACTGAACACACACATCATCAAACTTCGCACGGCGTTCGGCGAGTCGTCTGTGCTGGAAGCAGCTATGGAATCGGCGCTGGGCGACTGGATCATCTTTTACACGTCGCGCGTTCGCGTGAACGCGCGTGATCTGAGCCGTCTGGTCGACAAGCTGGAGCATGCTGATGTCGTCGTTGGCATGCGGTTCCCCAGGCGAGATTCGGTTCTCAATCGATTCGTTTCAAAGATATTCAACCGAATGGTCAACAATATTTCCAGGCTGAACCTGCGCGATATCAATAGCGGCGTGTTCGCTGTGCGGCGCGATGTGTTGGAAAAAGTGCCTTTTTATGGCGCGCTCAATTCCTTTTTGCCGCTCCTGGCGAGTCGCCAGGGATACAAGGTCATCGAAGAACCGGTCGAACAACTCCCCGGCAAATTTGACCAGTCGCTCAAACCCAAAGATTATATCCGTCGATTTCTTGATTTGATCAGCGTCGTCTTTCTGAGCCGATATTCCAAAAAACCACTCCACTTCCTCGGTTTTGGTGGAGCTGTTTTGGCTGCCATCGGCGCAGTGATTGATATATATCTCTTCATCTATCGGATGCTGGGTTTTGGCGGCATCGCCGGCCGCCCGATGCTGCTGCTCGGCACAGTTTGTCTGGTGATCGGTTTACAGATGATCGCCATCGGCCTGCTGGGAGAAATGATCATTTTCACCCATGCTCGGCAAATCAGAGAATATAACATTGAAGAAATAATCGACTAAAAAATTGAAGCTCATCATCCAAATACCCTGTTATAACGAGGAGAAAACACTCCCCGCGACCTTTGCAGATTTGCCGCGACAGATCGATGGCATTGACGAGATCGAGTATTTGATCATCAATGACGGCAGTGACGATCGCACCGTCGAGGTGGCGCGAGAGCTGGGAATACATCACGTGGTCAGTTTTCCCAAAAATAAAGGCCTGGCAAAAGGATTCATGATGGGTCTTGATGCTTCTCTTCGCCTCGGTGCCGATATCATCGTCAATACGGATGCTGATAATCAGTATGCCGGCGGCGATATCAAAAAACTCGTCGAGCCGATCATCACTGGCGAAGCAGAGCTGGTCATCGGCGATCGCCAGACCAACGGCATCCATCATTTTTCATGGTTTAAAAAAAGACTGCAGAACTGGGGCAGCTGGGTCGTCCGCCAGGTTTCCGACACTTCCATTCCGGACGCGACGAGCGGCTTTCGCGCCCTGTCGCGTGAAGCGGCCCTGCAGATGAATGTTGTTTCCGAATTCACCTACACCCTGGAAACGATCATTCAGGCCGGAAAAAAGAATCTGGCCATCTCGCACGTACCGATTCGCACCAATGGCAGGTTGCGCGAATCGCGACTGTTTCGCGGCAACTGGACCTATATTAAACGTTCCGTCAGCACCATCGCGCGGATTTACACCATGTATGAGCCGCTGCGGATGTTTTCCTACATTGGCGCCATTTTATTCGGCCTCGGTCTGTTGATCGGCCTTCGATTCGTCTATTTTTATATCACCAGCGGCGGTTCAGGTCACATTCAATCGCTGATATTGACCGCTGTGCTGCTCATCCTGGGTTTTCAAGTTTTTGTGTTGGGCCTGGTGGCCGATATGATAGGCTCAAACAGACGCCTCATCGAGGATGCGCTCTATCGATTGAAAAAAATGGAGCACTCGCCGTCGGCAAAGTGAAACGCGGATGAGAATTCTATACGTCGCTGGTCGAGAAGAAAGCTATTCCCGGACACGCATCGTTTACAAAGCACTCAAAGCGCAGGGCTTTGATGTGTTCGGCTGTTTCCCGTTGAATAAATCCTTTGCGCATTACCCGCGACTGATCTGGCGCGCAGCTCATCTGGCACGGAAATGCGATGTCATCATTGTCGGCTTTTATGGACAGATCATTTTGCCGTTCATCAAATTGTTGACGTGGAAGCCGATCTTGTTCGATATGTACATCGCCACCTTCGATACGATGGTGAACGATCGCCGAGCAGCCGGCGCCCGCAGCTTCCGGGCACGTTTTTATAAATGGAGTGATATGCTCTCTTGTCGGCTGTCGACAAAGCTGGTGATGGAAACAAACGATCACATCCGCGATTTTGCCAATAAATTCCGTGTGGACCAGGCAAAGTTTCAGCGAATTTTTTTAGCAGTGGATGATAGCCACATATATCCGCGTCAGACTGAGCGAAAAACGGCTGCGTTCCTGGTGCATTTTCATGGCGAATATGCGCCGTTTCATGGCGTCAAGTATATTTTGCAGGCGGCGCACATGCTGCGCCAGGAGGATGTGCATTTTCAAATCATTGGCAAGGGCATCACCTACGAGGAGGATCAGCAACTGGCGCGCCAGCTCGGGCTGACGAACGTCTCGTTCATCGATCCCGTGCCTTACGAAGAACTGGCCGACTATATGGCGCGCGCTGATGTCTGCCTTGGCATATTTGGCGATAACGAGCGAATGCTGCGCGTTTTGACCAACAAGGTCATCGAATCCATCGCTATGGGCAAACCGCTCATCACCGGAAGAAATGCGCCGGTGCAGGAGCTGCTCACGCATGGGCAGAGCGCCTATCTTGTCGAGCGTGCCAATCCGCAGGCGCTGGCGCAGGCCATCCTGACACTAAAAAATGATCCGGATGTGCGACAAAGGATTGCCAGAGGCGGATTCGAGGTTTTTAAGGAGCATTGTACACTGGAAAAATTGGGACAAGGATTTGCCACAATTTTAAGGAATATGAATTTAAATGGATAGTGATCTGAACAAGCTAAACGGACAAGACATTCTGATAACCGGCGGGATGGGATTTATCGGCAGCAATCTGGCGCATCGCCTGGTGCATAGTGGTGCGCGAGTGACAATCTATGATGCCTGCCTCGATCCCTACGGCTGGAACTGGGCCAATCTCGACGGCATCCGGCATGACGTGCAAGTCGTGATTGGCGATATACGCGATGAAGAAAAATTGACCCAGCACGTATTGGGTAAAGATGTTATATTTCATCTTGCGGCGCAGGTGGGGCGGGAGGTCTCTATGGCCTCTCCGGAGCTCGATGCTGATATCAACTGCAACGGCACTATCAAACTGTGCCAGGCATTGGTCAAGGGCGGAAGCCGCGCCAAAGTCGTCTACGCCGGCAGCCGCGGGCAAATCGGCGAACCGATTTACCTGCCGGTGGATGAAGCGCATCCGACTGAACCGACGGATGTTTATGGCATCAACAAATTGGCGGCTGAAAAATATCTCCTTTTGTATGGACATATCTATCATTTTCCGGTGGTGTCATTGCGCTTGAACAACGTTTATGGCCCGCGCTGTCAGATGGAACACGGTTTTTATGGCATCTTGAACTGGTTCATCCAAAATGCCATGACCGGCAAAGATATCACCGTCTACGGCGACGGCAAACAGACGCGTGACTATATTTATATTGACGATGTCGTCGATGCCTTTATTCGCGCTGCAGTGAGCTCACAGACGGATAATAATATCTATCTCATTGGCTCCGGCATTGAATGCTACTTTATTGACATGGTCAAACAGGTGATCCGTGCCGTCGGGCGGGGAAATTATGTGCACATCCCGTTTCCGCCACAGCGCGAGTGCATTGATATTCGCAGATTCGTTGTGACATTTACCAAGTTCAAAAATGCAACAGGTTGGCAGCCACAGATTGATTTGGCAACCGGCGTCCACTATACTGTGGACTATTATCGCGATAAACTGGACCGTTATCTGAAAAAGAGCTGAGCAGGATCATCTTTGAACAAGCGAACAATAAAAATCGGCTTTGTGCATAACGCCTATCCGGTATTATCGCAAACTTTTATAAGGAAAGAGATGTGTGGCCTGCAACAATTGGGATTGCCCCTGCGCATTTATTCGCTATTTCATCCGCTGGACGTCCAGGAGCCGATAATCGACGAACAGCCAGATGAGGTGACATATATACTGCGAGACGTCGGTGTGGGCAGCCTTGTCCTTTCGCATCTCTATTTCATGTTCACCGCGCCGAGTCGCTATTGGCATACGTTCATATTTGCCGTTACAAAGGGCCATGGCAGGACACAGTTCATCAAAACAGCGTTTAGCATTTTGCGCCGTGATGATTTATCCAAAGAGCAACGACAGGATTTTTTGCTCCATTTTCTTCTCGCACCCGCCCTGGCAAAACGAATGAAGGGCGACAACGTCTCTTTCATCAACTCGCACTTTGCCGATGCTGCGGCGGCTTTTGCTCTGTTGACAGCTAAATTGTTGGGCCTGCAGTATGGTGTGACGACGCACGCCTATGATATTTTTACCCCACAACAGCATCTTGGTGAAAAGCTGCAGCAAGCGCGGTTTGTCTTGACATGCACGGCATATAACAAAGCGGCGCTGCTCGAAAAAGTCGAGCTTGAAGCGGACAAGATCCACGTGCACTATCACGGGGTCGATACCGCGAAATTCAAACGCGCCGGCAGAGCAGCTGGCGAGACCGTTGAAATATTATCTGTCGGGCGCTTGGTGCCTAAAAAAGGTTTCAACTTTCTCATATCTGCCTGCGCCAGGCTGCGGGATACACAAGCAGAGTTCATCTGCCGCATCGTTGGCGATGGCCCGCTGTTCACAGATCTCGCCCGCTTGATAAGAGAGGCTGATTTGCAGAACCATGTCGAGCTCTTAGGCTCGCTCTCTGCGGAAAAAATCGTAACCTATTATGAACGAGCGCATATTTTTGCCTTGCCGTGCGTGGTTTTGGCAGATGGCGATCGAGATGGCATCCCCAATGTCATTGCCGAGGCGATGGCGATGGAGCTGCCCGTCGTCTCTTCGAGGATATCCGGCATTCCGGAGCTGGTCGTGGACGGAGTGACGGGCTATCTGAAGGAGCAACGGGACATCGCGGGTGTTGCCGATGCCCTCGATCTTTTATTGCGCAATGAAAGATTGCGAAATGAAATGGGCGCAGCCGGTCGCCGCCGGGTGAAAGCTGTTTTTGACTCGGAGACTTGCCTGAAAAATCTGCATGCTTTCTATCTGTCAGAGTTGGGCAATAGCGATCAGGCGCCATGAACATATTTCTTATCGTCAATGCGGACGATCTCGGCCGCACAAGTGAGATCAACAGAGGCATCGTCGAATCTTTTTGCAACGGCATTGTCACCAGCGCATCTTTGTTAGCCAATTTCCCGGCTTTTGATGATGCTGTCCAATTGATCAAGCGCTACGATTTACCAGTCGGCATTCATTTCAACTTGACCGAGGGACGGCCAGTGAGTCATTTCTCCCGCGTGTCCTCCCTGCTCAATGAGAATGGCCAATTTTGTGGAAAGCTCGATTTTTTCCGTCGCCTCATCACCGGACGTTTACGGCGGCAGGAGATTCAGACCGAGCTGGCAGCGCAACTGGAAAAATCCCTCGCGTGCGGACTGCGATTGGATCATTATGATGGTCATCATCACATCCACGCCATCAAGGAGATCGCGCCACTGGTGCGGTCGCTTGGCGTGAAAACCGCTGCGCTGCCGTCACGGCAAGTGAGCCGACCCCGACAGAAGCAATCTTTGGTTGCGCAGGTGCAGCAGTATGCCATACATTTGTTGACGGCAAAATCACCCACATCAGGTCCACAGACTTTCTGGGGATTTGATTTGATGGGCCGTCAGAACAAGCTCATCGAGCTGCACCAGATTTTGTATCATTTGCAGCCGGGAGTGAATGAATTGATGTGTCACCCTGGATTTGTGAGTCAGGAGGACATCGGCTGCTATAACGCCCAGCGGCAGCAGGAGTTAGATGCACTGTGCAAATGTTCTGTTAAAAGGATAATCAACGATAAAAAAATAGGCCTTATCACTTATCAGGAATTGCGACCTGTTGTTGGCAACAATGAATAAAAAAAGCTCCATCTCATTTGCTCTGTTGTTGATCATTTTTGTCATCCACATCGGCCGGCATGTCAATGATTTTCATGTGCCGGAAAGTGATTTTTTTGATTTTCGTGACAAAGCAATCAGCCTGCGACAGCTGCAATGGCCGGATCATTTCAAACGCCCGCCTTTGTATGCCGCGTCTATTGCGCTCTTTTCTGCGTTGATCCCTGGAGAGGAGCGCGAATTGTACGCCGCAGAGATGATTGGCGTCCTGTCCGCTCTGGCCGCCCTCTTCTTTTTTGCAAAAATCACGACGCACTTTTTCGGCCACCGGGCTCTTTATATCGTCTGGCTGTGGGCTTTACATCCCAGCACGATCAGAATGGCGATCAAGCCGAAATCTGAAATATTTGTGGCAATGTTCATATTATGGACATTTTACCTCTTTATTAAAAAGCGCACGTCGGCCTATGCAACTGGATTTCTCGCATCCCTTGTTCGTTATGAGGGGGCGATGGTCATTGCTGCAAATGGCATTGCTGATTTTCTCTTTCGCAAAGAAAGGCTCAAGACGATGGCACTGGCCATCGTCGCCGGCCTGTTCATTGGCATATGGACCTGTTTGCAGTCATCCGGCGGAGATGGGGAGAGCTATTTTTCATACCTGGGCGAGTATAAGCCAAATTTCGCTTTTTTAAAAACATTCTGGAGTGGACTGGTCGGTTTTATGCCGCCTCGCTATGCGATTATATGGACTCTCATCGCGATCCCGTTTGTACTCGGTTTGGCGAACGGATGGCGACAATTTCGCCGCGAAACCGTCTGGCTTGCCGTTTTTCTCATTGGATTTTTGACGATGCATATCATCTGGCCGATGCCAAACTATGACTATCAAGTCATGATCGTGTGGAATGCGCTCATATTCATCGGACTTGGGATATCGTGGCTATCTGAGAGGGTGAAAAAAATAAACCTGCCAGCCAGATATGGATCCGTTTTCTCTGTCATAGGCGGCGCGTTGCTCGTAGCAACAGCTCTTTTCATTGTCTTCAAACCGGTCGCCTATCCGCAATATGAGGTGCACTGGGGTATGCTGTTGTTATTCTGCAGCCCGGTTGTCCTCCATCTCGCCATGACTTTTTCGCGGAAAAGCCCGATTTTTCTGCCAATGGTTGCCCTCACTCTTTTTACACTCTATTACATGATGTCCGATACAAACGCCCTTTTGTACAATATTCGCTACAGCAAAGCCGAATTTCGCGCTGTTGGCGAGTGGTATGCCTCGCAACCTGAGGGTTTGGAAAAAATGGCTGTCGAACAGCCGATCATTGTTGGCTACTATGCAAAGAGAGGTCAAGATTCCTTCCTGCGACTGACAGATTTGAAAATGACGACGCCCGATCAATTGCATGCCTGGCTTGAGGAGCAGAATGTGACCTATATTGTATGGATGAGCGCAAATCAAATTTTTGCGACGGACGATGTGTGGTATAAATGGAAGATGGAGAATCGCGGTTGGAAAAATATTGCTTTTCTTGCGGATGGCAAAAGCATCGGCGATTTCACTCTCGTCGAAGAGATAAAAATAGGACCACGACGGGCGTATATTTATAAAATATAAGAGAAAAGTATTTGCTATGGAAAACAAAAAGCTATCCTTGTCGATTTTTTATCCCGTTTACAATGACTGGGCCACTATTGGCAGCATGGTCGCTGAATCGATCATCACAGCGGAAAAGTTCTCGGATGATTTTGAGATTCTTCTTGTGGATGATGGCAGTCGGGAGAAGACGAAGGATATTTTGGTGTTTCTGGAAAAGACATATCCTCAGGTCAGAGTTATCACGCATGCAAGCAATCGCGGCTACGGCGGCGCCTTGAAATCAGGATTTGAACAGGCCAGCAAAGAATATATATTCTATACAGATGGTGATGCGCAGTACGATGTCCGTGAGCTGATAAAACTCGTGGATGCAATGAATGAGAATGTCGATGTCGTGAATGGCTGGAAAATTCGGCGGCATGATCCGTTTTATCGTATATATATTGGCAAAATGTATCAATACATTTCCAAAGTTTTGTTCAGCCTGCCGATCAGAGATGTTGACTGCGATTTCCGCTTGATGCGAAAATCTGTATTTGAGAATATTCATCTCTTGTCTGATAGCGGCACGATCTGCGTCGAGATGATTTTCAAGCTGGGGAGGAAGGGCGTTCGCTTTGCAGAAGTGCCGGTGACGCACTATTATCGATCCAGCGGCAAGTCAGAGTTTTTCAATTTCAAGCGATTGTTGCGCGTCGCTCGAGATTATACAAAATTATGGTTCCGTTTGGTCATTTTGAAAAAAAAGGACTAATATGCCAAAACGAGCAGCATTCCCGGATATCTATGGGGATAAAAAAGTACTGATCACGGGCGGACTTGGCTTCATTGGCAGCAACCTGGCTCACAAACTGGTCGAGGTCGGCGCCAAAGTAATGGTTGTGGATTCACTCATCCCGGATTATGGCGGCAACCTGTTCAATGTTGAAGATATCAAGGATCAGATCATCATCAACATCGCCGATGTCCGCGACCAACACGGCATGGCCTATCTGGTTCGTGGCCAGGATTATATATTCAACCTTGCCGGACAAGTCAGCCACATTGATAGTATGAATGATCCCTATACCGATCTGGATATCAATTGTCGCGCTCAACTGTCGATCCTCGAAGCGTGCCGCCATTACAGTCCCGGGGTCAAAATCGTTTATGCCGGCACGCGTCAGCAATACGGCAAACCGGATTATCTTCCGGTGGACGAAAAACATTTGCAGCATCCCACCGATGTCAATGGCATCAACAAGATGGCTGGAGAATGGTATCACATCCTGTACAATAACGTGTATAATATTCGCGCATCATCTCTTCGGCTCACCAACACGTATGGACCGCGGCAGTTGATGAAGCATAATCGGCAAGGTTTCATGAGTGTCTTTATTCGCCAAATTATCGATGGCGAAAAAATTCGCATTTTTGGCGATGGGAAACAAATCCGTGATTTTAATTACATCGATGATGTTGTCGACGCCTTTCTGCTCGTCGCCGGCTACAGCGATTGTGATGGCCATATCTTTAATCTCGGTGGCGATGAGCCGATGATGCTGGTCGATCTCGTAAAACTGATGATTGAGGTGGCGGGCTCGGGCAGTTTTGAAATGGCGCCGTTCCCGGAGGATAAAAAGCGCATTGATATCGGCGACTATTATGGCGATTATCGCCTGATTAAGGCAGTGATGGGATGGAAATGTCGCACGAGCATGCGCGATGGCTTACAAAGAACATTCGAATTCTATGGTAAATATAAACAGCATTATTGGTCAGATCAGGTGTGAACATGAGAGATATTCCTTTTGGCAATTTAAAGCGACACTATGCATCCATCAGGGATGAAATAGACGCAGCCGTTCACCGTGTCCTCGAAAGCGGCTGGTATATTCTTGGCAATGAATTGTCTCAATTTGAAAAAGAATTTGCCGACTATGTCGACGTCAAACACTCTATTGGCGTCGGCTCGGGCACGGAAGCGTTGCATCTGGCGCTTGTCGCAGCAGGTGTCGGAAGAGGAGATCATGTCATAACGGTGGCAAATACTGCGGTGCCAACGTTGTCGGCTATTTCATTCGCGGGAGCAGTGCCGATCTTTGTCGATATTGATCCTGATTCATATTGCATAAATGCAGCGAAAATCGAGGCCGCCATCACGGCGAAAACCAGGGCCATTGTCCCGGTGCATCTTTACGGCCATGCGTGCGATATGCCGACGATCATGGATATTGCACGCCAACATGATCTCAAAGTGATCGAAGACTGCGCCCAGGCGCATGGCGCAAAAAACAATGGTCAAATGGTCGGTACATTTGGAGATTATGGTTGTTTCAGCTTTTATCCGAGCAAAAATCTTGGCGCTTTTGGCGATGCCGGAATCGTGGTGACGAATGATACGGCAGAAGCGGAAAAGCTGATAAAATTGCGTAACTATGGGCAATCAAAAAGATACTATCACGATTCGATCGGATTCAACAGTCGACTGGATGAATTGCAAGCCGCAATATTGGCCGCAAAATTACCACATTTGCACGGATGGATACAGCGCCGGCAAGAGATCGCCGCTTTATATTGCTTGAATGTTCGGAACAGAGATATACATCTGCCTCTCGTCCAGGATGGGATTGAGCATGTTTATCATCTTTTTGTCATCCGACATCAACGACGCGACGAACTGCGAAGATATCTGCAGGAGCATGGCGTGGGCTCACAAATTCATTATCCGGTGCCATGTCATTTGCAGGCTGCGTACGCCTTCCTGGGTATTAAAAATGGATCGCTCCCTGTCACCGAAAATTATGCCCAAACCGTCTTGTCGCTTCCAAACTATCCAGAGTTGCTGGATGATGAAATAAACTATATTTGTGATATTTTGAATGAATTCTAATGCCACTCCACACCATCTATGCTGAAGAATGATAACATTACGATGGCAAAGCACATTTCAAGTCGCCGGCTTTTGCTGCTTTTCATACTTTTCGCCGGTCTGGCGGTCCGTGTCGTGCTCCTGCAGTTCCGCTGGATCAATCCGGATGAAGGGGCGCATTTACTTGATGCACGTCTATGGCTCGACGGTCAGGCGCCCGTCGCCGATTTCGGCTCACGCCAGCCGTTTTACGTAGTGATTCTGGCGCTGTTTTTAAATATTTTCGGCATGACGCTTTCAGCAGCACGACTGATGCCCGTCGCCGCCTCGCTCGGCATCACCCTGCTGCTTTATCTGATGGGCAAACGATGGTTCGGGACGGCCGTCGGTCTGACCGCTGCACTCATTTATTCACTCTTGCCTCTGGTGGTGATCTGGTCGACGATCGTGAAAACAGAGCAATTGACCATTCTCCTGGCGACAGCCAGCATGCTGCTTTTGCTGCTCGGCATGGAAAAACGCTCTCTGTATCTCTTCATCTCCGGCCTCCTGGCGGCGCTGGCATTTTACGTCCGGCAGCCGGCTCTCTATCTTCCTATGGCAGCCATTCTTTTTTTGCTCCTTTCGCGGCATGGAGCGGTGAAGAATATCGCGCTCTATCTGTTCGGCTATCTCAGCATCACGGTCATCACAATACTTCTTTATCTCCGTCACATGAACGTGCACGAGATATTATTCTCCCAGCTCAATCCGCTCAATTTGATCTGGAATCGCGCCTTGCATATGCTTGGTCGACTGCCGCAGCAGTACAGCATTGTCGATGACGCCGGATTTCGAATTCTCGACCAGGACATGAGCTATACGCTCGATTCCTGGTATCACGCGCTGGCCTTTTCATTTTTCATCGTCATCGGCGCTCTGTTTGCAAGGCGATATCAAAGGGGAACGCCGCAGCGACGGGTCATCCGTTTGCTGTTCTGCTGGTTCGGATTTTCTGCGCTGCTTTATCTCTATCAATCGGCGAGTCGCGGATTCTACACGCAGTATTTCACCGAATTTTTACCGCCGCTGCTGCTGATGGCTTCTGTCTTTATCGTTGATATTTTGCGGCACAGCAGAGCAACATATGTGCTGCTGCCTCTGGCGACGGCCGCTTTTACAGCCATCTTTATTGTGCAACGTCTTTTCTGGCAGGTCAGCCCCGGAATGGTCGGCTATCTTGTCCTGAGCATTGGCGCAGCTTTGCTTCTCTATTTCTGTTCACATCGGCCTCGACTATCGGTCGCAACAATAATTCTCCTGATGCTGGTCAGTGCCGGCGCGAGTACCATGAGTGCTCTGTTATTGAAGCGTCTCGGACTGCCCGATCTGTATCGATTTATTCTCGTAACCGCCATCCTGTCCGGCACGCTGTACGGCGCCAATCTTATCCGAGGTAAACAAGTGCGCCCATCGCGCATCCTCTTCCTCGTCGCCTTTTTCTATGCCGCCTTTTATTCCGGGCGCCTCATCGGTCTACGCTACGAAGCGATCTGGTCGCCGGCAACCCTCGATGAGGTCGCCGGCTATTTGCGAGCGAATGCTCAGCCGCCTGACGATATCTTGAGCGGCGGCGCCATCTGGACATTTGAATCCGGTCTCGCACCCTATTTGAATGTGCCGCATGCCACCGAGTTTTATAAGCATCACTATGCCGATTTTGAATCGGCGTTTCAAGAGAATCCGCCACGATTCATCATCATGGACGGCTATACGGAGAGAAAATTTATGCGCTACAAAGAATTTATCCTCGGACAACTTGCTCTTCGCTATGAGAAAGTGTTGAGTGTTGACGGCTCTAAATACACGGTTGACGTCTTTCAGGTGAGGCCTCACACGGGTGAAGAGAAAGAGTTCACCAGTGAGGTCGTAGACGAATGAGTTCACTCAAACAAAGAACAGTTTCCGGCGTGTTGTGGACAGGAATAGCCCGCATGGTCACGCAGCTGGTCCTTTTTATTGTGATGACCATCCTGGCGCGTCTTCTCTCGGCAGATGATTTTGGCATTGTCGGCATGGCGGCCATCATCACGGTGGCGATCGCCATGGTGAACGACAAAGGCCTGGGCATGTCCATTGTGCAGAAAAAAGATCTCGATGAGACTCACCTTTCCACCATGTTTTGGACCAGCGTTGGTTTTGGCCTGCTGCTTTATCTTTTTTCTTTCATCGCCTCATTCCCGTTGGCAACTTTTTTCAGGAAGGAGATTGTCCAGCCCGTCGTTGCCATCATCGCCCTGGGATTTGTCATCGGCGGTTTTGGCATCGTACAAAAGTCATTGCTCACGCGCGATATGGCATTCAAACAGCTGGCCATCGTCGAGGTGTCCGCCACACTGGCGGGCGGTGCCCTGGCCATCCTCCTCGCCTTGGCGGGATTTGGCGTCTGGAGTCTCGTGGCCAATGTACTGGCTCGGGATCTCATCACCGTGCTGATCCTGTGGCTTCTCTGCAAATGGCGGCCCAGGTTGCATTTTTCGTCCACTGAATTGAGACACTATCTCGCTTTCAGCGGCAGTGTTTTAGCAAACGACGGCGCGATCTATCTCATCACCAATGCGGATATCACTATCATTGGTCGCGTCCTGGGAAGCGCCGCGCTGGGAGTCTATAGCTTTGCCCTCTATGTTGTGAAATTGCCGGTGACGCGGTTGTCTAGCATTGTCGCCAAAGTTGTTTTTCCCGCTTTCTCTTCTCTGCAGCACGATCCTGTAAAGTTCAAGGCCGGCTATCTCAAGGCGGTCAAATATATTTCACTCATCACCTTTCCGGTTCTGGCAGGAGTGGCTGTCTTTTCGAACGAGTTCATCACCATCGTGCTTGGCGACAAGTGGATCGAGATGGCATGGCCACTCATCATCCTGACGCCCATGGCTATGCTCAAATCGGTCGGCACGATTAAAAACTCGGTGCTGATGGCCGTCGGTCGCCCGGATATCGAGTTGAAATGGAACCTTTTCTATTTGTTTCCTCTGGTCGGAGTCGTCTATTTTGGCACCCGCTATGGTCTCGTTGGCGTTGCGACAGCGTTCACAACGCTCTATATCGTCACTTTTCCGATCATTCAGCACATCACCAATAAGCAGATCTCGGTAACCCTGGCCGAATTTTTTCGCTCTTTGGCCAGCAGCACCGTGGCGACGAGCGCCATGGTTTTGATCGCTTTGGCGATTCGCTACTGTAAAGTTGTCTTCAATTTGCCAGATTTGGTCGTATTATTAGCCGGCATCATCATGGCGTCAGCCGCCTATTTGTCGGTGTTGTGGTTGATCGATCGTGCGGAGTTGAGCGAGTTTTACATGATGATGCAAAGAAAAAAAACGGTACGTTCCGGAATCTCTATGTCAGAGGTGGTGATATCAGAATGAAAATAGCAGTGATGGGAATACGAGGCATCCCGGCGAATTATGGCGGTTTTGAAACGTTTATTGAAAATCTGGCGCCTCGCCTGGTCGCCCGGGGGCACGAGGTGACCGTTTACGGGCGGTCCAATATGATCGACTATAAGGGTGAATTTTATAAAGGCGTGCGCATTAAAATATTGCCGACCATCAGTCACAAATATCTTGATACCGTTATGCACACGTTCATCTGCACTCTGCACAGTTTTTTTACTCGCTATGATGTGGTTTTCATCTGCAACAGTGCCAACGCCATTTTCACCATCATTCCCAGGCTCATGCGCAAAGCGGTTGTGCTCAATGTCGATGGCCTGGAGTGGAAGCGTCAAAAATGGAATTGGGCCGGCAAGATGTTTTACAAGATATCCGAGTTTCTGGCCACATTTTTGCCGAACGAAATTGTCACAGATGCGCTTGATGTGCAGCGATATTACCAGGAGAAATTTAATAAAAAATCGACCTTTATCCCTTATGGTGCGCCGGAAGAAGAGATCGACAGCACAACCGTTCTGCAGCAATATAATCTGCAGCCGCGCGACTATGTCCTGTATGTCAGTCGGATGGAGCCGGAAAATAACGCCCATCGGGTTGTCAGCGCCTTTGAAAAAGTCAGTACGGATAAAAAGCTGGTGATGGTTGGCGATGCGCCCTATAGCACGAATTATATAGCCGACCTTAAAAAGACGACCGATCCGCGCATTATTTTCACCGGCTATGTTTTTGGCGAAGGTTACAAGCAATTGCAGAGCAATGCCTACTATTACATCCAGGCGACCGAAGTGGGCGGGACGCATCCCGCCCTGGTTGAGGGCATGGGATATGGCAATTGCATCCTGGCCAACGATGTTCCCGAGCATCGCGAGGTGCTCGGCGATGCGGGCGTCTATTTTTCTCGAACCGATCTGGGTGATGTGGTGCGAAAGATGCAATTTTTATTCGATAATCCGCAACTTGTTGAGGAACGCCGCAGCGTTGTCTTGCAGCGCGTTCGCGCCAATTACAACTGGGGGCGAATCACTCGGCAGTATGAACAACTTTTTTACAAGGTGGCACATCTCAAATAGGCAATGCTCACGGAAAAAGTAAAATTGTCGCACGTATGGTTGTTGGCAATACTGCTCATTGCCATTTGTCTGCGCTTCTATGGCATCGATTTCGGCAGACCATACAATTATCATCCGGATGAGACCAAACTGGTCACCCAGGCCGGCCGTTTGCTGGAAACGAAATTCATGGACAGAGATGCCTATTTTGGCATCGGGATTTATCCGCCGTTCCATACCTATCTTTTAGCCGTCGTCATGGGCGTCTATATCATCATTGGTTTGCTCAGCGGCCGAATCGAATCGTTGGCCTCTGTGCGAACGATTTATATAGCCGATACTTTTCAGTTTTTTTTGCAGAGTCGATTACTTGTTGCGACAACAGGTGTGCTGTCGGTTTTTGTCATTTATCTGATTGCGAGGAAATTGTACTCGGAAAAAGTCGGCCTGGTCGCCAGTTTATTTCTGGCAGCGAATTTTCTCCATGTTCGCAATTCTCATTTCGGCACAGTCGATGTTCCGGCCGCATTCTGGGGCTTGTTGTGCGTCTATTTTTGCGTCGGCATCATGCAAAAGGGCGCTCTGCGCGATTATATTTTCGCTGCCATTTTCGCCGCCATTGCCATCGCGACCAAATATAGTATGGCTCTGATCGTTATCCCGTTTATTTTCGCTCATTTCAGTCGATTTCAACCGCGACAGTGGCTGCGAAAAATATTGCATGCAAAGCTGTGGTCAGCTGCGGCGGCCTGGTTTGTCTCCTTGCTGATCGCTTGTCCGCTCATTTGGCTTGATTTTCGTGAAACCTGGGGAGGTTTTCTCGGCACGCGGCGATTTGAAAAGGTCGGCAAAATTGGCAGTGGCGGCGGATTTTTATCATACTGGACGGGTGATCAGTCCGATGGCTTTGGTGTGTTTTACCCGAATTCAATTCCGCAGACATTTGGTCTGCTATTGACGCTCTGCGCCGCTGCCGGTCTTGTTTATTTATTGGCAAAGCACAGGCGACAGGATCTCTTCATCCTCGTCTGCGCCATACCCACCTATCTGCTGTTTGAAAAAATGTCAATAAAGGCGATGCGCCATATCTTGCCAATCATACCCTTTTTGCTGCTGGCCGCCGCTATCCTGATCGTGGAGGTCGTGGCGAAGCTTCGCCAGCGACCGCAAGCGGCGCTCCTGTCGCTGGTGCTGGCATTTTTTACCGGCCATCAGGTGATCACGACACTTGACTATCACAGCGCGCTGCTGAAAGAAGATCCGCGAACCACGGCCTCGAAATGGATTGAACAGCATCTCCCCCCGGGCAGCACCGTTGTCGTCGAGTCTTTTCCTCCGTTGATTTTTACGCGGGATAACAATCGTAATGTTTACGAGACAAACTGGACGTCAAAGGCGAGCACCGAGAGGGAAAATTTCCTTGCCTTTGCTGCGGAAAAGGATAGCATCTATTATATTGCAGATGACTTTACGCGCCAGATATTCAGCTGGAAGTTTACAAAACGCAAGTATCCCCTGATCACCGCAGATCGATCGCAATTTTTTCGCTGGCTTGACGATCATGTGGAAAAGGTGGTCGTTTTTCCAAGTGAAAATCCAAAAATCCAGCCCACGATTCAAGTATATTTGATCACAGAGATCGATAGCCTGAGGACAATCCTCAGCAAATTTCCCGCCTGCAAAGTACCCGAAAACCCAACTGCCAAGGAAATATGAAAAATCTTTACGATATTGTGATCAAAAAACACGTCGTCCTCTTGATCCTCGTGGCCGGGCTGTTGCGCCTGGGATACATCGTGACCCTGGAAGATCGGTCGTATTTTTTCGATACAGTGCATTATGACCAAGCGGCCTGCGCCATCCTCGAAGATGGCACTTTCGGCAGCAGCTTCCATTATTATGATGAATACAAACATTATTGTCTCGAACCAATTTATCCTCTCTTCCTGGCCGGCATTTATGCGCTGTTTGGCAGAAGCTTTCTGATTGTTCGCATCATTCAGGTACTCCTCTCTCTGGTTCAATTGAATTTTATCTATCGCATTGTCAAGATGCTGCGTCCTCGGGCAGCATGGCTGGCGCTTGTCTTCGGGGCTATCTATCCGTTTTTCATATATTTACCAGGTCTGCTCTATGTGACGCAGCTATTTTCTTTGCTGTTGATCCTCGCCATATATTTCTTCCTCCGGTACGCAGTGGATTTTCGCCAAAAGTGGCTCATTCCTTTCGCCTTGTCGCTGGGAGTGGCCATAGTGGCTGTTCCCATTGCGCTGCCCGGTTTTATCCTTTTCGTGGCATGGATGGTATTTTTTGCCAGAGTGAAGCAGAAGAAATGGACTCATATCGTGACCGCTGCAACTGTCATCATTCTCATCCTGACGCCCTGGACGGTGCGGAACTGGCAGGTCTTTCATATCCTGTCCCCAGGACGCGCCTGCTTGGCTGAGAGAAGAGTCTTCGAACTCGTTGATCTGCAATTCCGGTTTGCGGACAGTGAAAAGTTGACGCGTTTCCCTGCAGATCAATTTAAGGTGAATGTCATTCGCACAGCCGACGCGCCTCTGTTCGAGTGTTTTGTCGATGAGAAACTCATAGCCGTGCTGAAAGTCAACGAGCCCTTCACCTGGCACGACTCTTCATACTATGGGATCATTTTTAAGGGGGGTGGTGATATGCACGTTCAGCGACTGCAATTCGCACAAAACGACACTTTTTTTCTTGATTCAACGAATGATCGGGAATGGCTGCACGCTGAACAGGTGACCATTGGAGAAGAAGCGATTGAATTGCACGGAGCGAGCGGCAAATGGGAGTATGCGGCTGTCTTTCCGACCCCGGGCTCAGCTCAGTCGTTCATCATGTCTTATCCTTCCACGATCAAACCTGCAGATGTGAGCCGCGCTGCCATCTTGTTCAATCTGCAGTGCCCGCGTCTGGATGCTGATGGATATATGATCTGGTTACATCCCTGGATGCAGGCCGATCTGTGGAAGATAGAAAATGGCCGGCCTGCGCAATCAGTGCAAACCATCGATCTGTTCATCAAAGAAAATCCTGTCAACTTGAGGGCATTGATTGCTCAAAATCCTGTGCGCTTCCTCTTTCAACATGTTGGTCCCGAGTTTCTAAATTTTTGGTCGCCAGCTGTCAAACGCATCACAACATCCGCTCAATTGAGCCGAGCAATGAATGCCGCGTCTTGGCTTTTTTTCACCCCTTTGCTGCTTTTCGCGGTGATCGGGATTTTTACTCTGCGAGATCAGTGGAAATCACTGCTGATTCTGCTCATTCCGATCGTGACCATCTCGCTATCTTATTCAATATTTTTCGCCGAAGTCCGTTATCGTATTCCTGTCGATGGATTTCTCATCGTCCTGGGCGCCATCGGCCTGGATGGAGTCATGCGAAGATGGAGACGCCGTCGATATCTTTAGATGCTGTCCATTTTCTGCTTTTTCATTTCATCTTGATACACAGCCGATTTTTTTCCGAGAGGTTGAGGCACTCAGCTTGACAGACAGGCCAGGCCGGCAGCAGGTGTGATCGGAATGAACCATTCAATCGAGTCGGCGTAACCTGAATAAAATAAAAAGATTAGACGTGTTGTCTTTTTATAAATACTCGGCCATCTCATCGTTCGATGTTGTTTTATTTATATTGGGCGATTACCGAGTAACCTGGAAAAACATTTTGCGGGATGGTACGATTGTTGTTCTTGAAAAGAACCGAATTTTTTTGGCCTGGATATCTGAAATTCAACAAATTCGCATGAATGAATGGATGTCATTAAGAAAAGACTGCTCGTGCTGATGGATTGGCAACCGCCGGAAGACTGGATTTTTAAGAAACAGCTTGATCTCCATTTTCATACGGATATTTTTTTCGACGTTACCCAAAAAGGCTATAACTCGACTTTGGAAAAAGTTCTTGGACTATGGAGAAGCTATGTCGCGACAAGCGTCAAAGGTTTTTGGGCTATAAAAAACTATGATATTGTCTATGCATGGCATGCAGTGATGGGATTGGTGCTGGCGTTTTTGTGCCGATTCTTGCGCGTCCGCCGACCGAAAATCATTATTGCGCAGCTGATTATTCCTAAACGGCCGACGTCTCTCAATCAAACGCTGCGCGAGTGCTTTATCAGATACTCGCTCAAACGCGTCGATTCTGTCATCGTCTATTCAACCATCGAAGCCGAGCAGTTTGAAAATCGATATGGTAATGGTCATACAACTTTTACATTTTTGCCGCTCGGCATCGAGTTGTCAAACCATCGTCCGCCATCCGATGAGTTCTATATCTTTAGTGGCGGGCGTAGCAATCGCGACTATTCAACACTCGTCAAGGCTGCAGAAGGATTGCCATACCCGGTGAAAATCGCCACTGGACGATTCAATCTATCCGATCTGGAATTGCCCGAGAATGTTGAAGCGATTTTCGGCGTATACGGGGAGAATTTCAATCGGTTGTTAGCCGCTGCCACTATTGTTGTTATTCCGCTGGAACGGGCGGATGAGTCCTCCGGGCAGCTTGTATTGCTGAACGCGATGGCCTTTGGAAAACCAATCATCATCACAAAAAGTCGCGGAGTGGAGGATTACATTCGCGATGGCGAGACCGTCATCACTGTACCGCATCGTAATGCATTTGCTTTGCGCACAGAAATTGAAAATTTGCTCAATTCACCGCAGGAACGCCTGAAGCTTGGCATGGCGGCGAAAGAATCAGTGATGAATTATTCGATAGCGCGCCAGGCGGAGCGCGTTGCCGCGCTCTTGCTGCGCGCTGAAGATGATGCTTTTCAAAACAATTGATCAAAGATGAATTTAAACAAGATATTACTCATTGCATTCGGCTTTCTCATCACGATCGAACAGGGTTTTACCGTTGTTCTTGGCGTGTTGAGCACCGGCGTTGTTCGCGGGGCAGATGTCCTGATGCCGGTTGATCTGGCGATCTATGGTCTTTTTTTATTCAAAAATTCCTGGCCAGCGCCGAAAAAGTACCATGGGCTGCATACATTTGCCGTAACCGTCGGGATAATCTTTTTGCTGTGGTCATTCACCGGTGAATTTGTTGCTGTCGAAAGCGCTGATTTTCGATTTGGTTTTGTCCATTTGACACGGGCGATACTCATTTATCTGTGTGTCTTGAACCGTATCAGCACAAAGCAGGATGTCATTGATTTCACAAAGGGGATTGTTTTTGGCCTCGGTTTTGAGGCCATCATCGGCGTTTGGCAGTGGCAAATTGGGCCGGTTTTTCTGCCCATTTTGCATGTCGTGAATGACTGGCGCGCCACCGGCACCTTGAGAGTGGGAAACGCTTTTGGCTGTTATCTGGCGATGTTGGCGCCCTTTTCAATTCGCATGGCCCTGTTCACCAGCATCAAGCCCAAATGGCTCTGGTATACGATATCAGTCCTGTCCATGGGCTCTCTCCTGGCCACCTATTCCAGGGGCGCATGGTTCGCATTTTCTGGCTCCTTGTTGGTTTTTTTTATTCTGGATTTTTTTAAGAAAAAGCTCAGCCACCAGCAGATTCAGTGGCTGATTATCGTTTTTGTCGTTAGCACGATGTTCGTGTCAATCAAGTACGGGCATGTCATCACTGGTCGCTTGGAGAATTCGAAGGAAGCGTTGATCAGTGACAAAAAGCACAGCCGATTTGGCCTGGCTCAAGATGCCCTCAGAATCATCAGGCAACATCCGGCCATCGGCGTCGGCCTCGAAAATTATCGCTATCATGCGGATGAGGAGATCCAGGGCACCCGATTTGTGCACAATGCCTACCTGCTGACCGCCGCGCAGCAAGGACTCCCGGGTATTGCACTATTCATTGGGCTCCATTTGACGATTTTTATTTACGGTTTTCGAATACGCAAATCTCGCGACAGTACTTTATATCACATCGGCATGGCCGCAATGACGAGCATGTTATCTCTTTTCATCTATCACCTCGCAGCGCCCGACTATCGGCTGGTCGTCATCTTGATGCATCATTGGCGCGCTCTTGCCATGATTGTGGCCGTGGTGATGGTTGATGAGCGAACCCGCCAGATGCGCGATCAGAGAATCTTACGCGAGAAGAAACAACAAATGCGTCTTTCACAATCTCGAATGCAAACTGCAAAGCAACCGGATGAAGCAGCTTTATAAAAATATTGGTTACACCGGCCTGCACCAGCTGATCGTCACGGCGCTGGCATTTATCCTTGTGCCTGTGGCAACCCGATATCTTGGCGCCCATGATTACGGCGTCTATACGGTCGCAACCACTATAGGTTTTTTCGTGAGTCTGTTTGCGGATTTGGGCATTTCTACCATCCTGACGCGCGAGATATCCAAACGCCCGAAAATTGCAGCTAAATTTTTTGCACGCGTACTCAGCATCAAGTTACTCCTGACTGTCCTGGCTGTTTGCGCGTTATTGATCTATCTGGCTCTGGCGAATTATACCGAAAAACAGTCGCATGTGATACTGATTTTTTCGATCGCCGCTGTGCTGGGTTCATTCTCCACCTCGGCATTCGGCGTCTTTCGCGGTATTGAAAAGATGGAATATGAGGCTATCGGAGTTTCACTCGACAAATTTATTTCTGTCATCGTCGGCATTGCTATTTTGCTGTGCGGTCTGGGGGTGGAATATTTCATCTGGTCCTTTGTGGCCTCTGGAGTCGTGCTGTTCATTTTTTCATTTTGGGCGCTCTATCGCAAATTTATCCACTTTGAGATCAAATGGCATCGACGGCAGGCGAAGATCATACTTTTCATATCGATTTATCTTGGGATCTCGGCGTTTTTGTCAATGATCTATAATTATATGGATATATTGATGCTATCCAAGATGGGCAGTATGCAGGATGTCGGCTTTTATTCTGCTGCGCATCGTGTGCTGATGGTGACTCGTATTTTCCCGACTATCCTGGTCACAGCATTTCTACCGCAGCTCTCCGCTCATCATGCGGATTATCAAAAGCTCGCCAATTTTTTTTCCGAAGGCGTGAGCTATCTTTTTTTGATCATCTTTCCGCTCGTCCCAGCCACGGTTCTGTTGGCGGATCCGATCATTCAATTCATTTGCGGCGTCGACTTTATGCCCGCCGCCGATGCGCTGCAAATACTGGCATTTGCCACCGCTGCGCAGATATTGAATATATTTTTTGTGCCGCTCTATATCGCCACGAATAACGAAAAAAAGATCGTCCATTTTCAGCTCATTGGACTTTATGTCAATGTCGTCCTAAATCTCATCCTCATACCGGTCATATCGTTTAAAGGCGCCGCGATTGCCACCGTGGCAACCGAAGCCGCTATTTTTATTTTCATCTATGCATGGATTCGACGCAAAATCGGTGCTCGCTTGTTTCCGGCGCTGATTTTTTGCGTCAAAGCCCTGTTCAGTACACTGATCATGATGATGGTTGTTTTTTTCACCCATGCGGCCCACTTTCATATTCTTTTTGTTGTCGTCGCCGGCCTTGTCACATATACAATAATCCTGGAAGTGACAAATACCTTGAAATTCAGTCGTTTATTTCATCTGGTGCGAATGAAATTCACCGAACGAGGTGCTGCTCGTTGAAACGTGCTGTAAAACACTATCTCCAGTCAAATAAAAGGAATACGGGTGATAGAAGAAGAAAAAATTCAAAAGCTGCGTCTCTTTTATCAACGCGAGAAGGCACTTGTGACATCGCCGTTTATTGACGACGACCTGAAATTGAATCAAGACTTGTTTGCGCGGGTCAGCCGCTCTTTGAATATGTCATTCCAGGACAAAATAGTGCTCGATATCGGTTGCGGCTCGGGCATGTTGGCTTCGTTCTTTATTGATCATAAATTCTATATCGGATTTGATCTCAACGTGCGCGGCAGTTTCAAAATACTACGCGATAATTCACATCACTACGCGCAGGCGAATGCATTGCAGCTTCCGATTGCCGATAATACAGTGGATGTAGCTGTTTGCATGGACAGTTTTGAACATTTTCCGGACCAACTGGCCGCGACTGTAGAAATCAGACGCGTTTTAAAGCCCGGCGGCTTTATCTTTTTATCGGTGCCGAATTACGCCAACATCGCGGGAATCGTCAAGTTCTGTTGCGAGCGCTTTGGAAGTTATGAAAAAGACACCTGGGCGCCATTCGACTACTGGAAGGCCGAAGAGCTGGAACATTTTATGACCCCGGGGCGCGTACGACGGCTCTTCGGCGGCGCAGGATTCAGCACATTTACGCATATCGGATTCGATCGCGAGGTCGTCGTCGGACTCATTCCCTGGGTGTGGCATCCCAAAACACCCCGCATCTTTGCCAGTGCGATTTCCAAAACTGTTTCGCTGGTGGCAAAACCGATCTGCAAAGTGTGGCCGGCGAGCAGCCTGCATACTTTTTGGCGAATTGAATGAGGTTCAGAGTGATCAACATAGTTTATAATGAGGTTAAATTGACATCGAAAGAGGCGGCGAATTTTATATTTAGCTCCGAAATGGCATCCACGAGTGCAAGTGAAAAAACGTGGCAAATCTCGGAAAAAAACGACGTTCATGTGCTCGTGCAAAAACGAAGCGGACCCTGATGTTTCTCCGCTAAAACCTCATATGACATTTATTAGGATGTTTTTTCGCATAGATTGACAATTAATTCAATGTTTATTTTATAAGGATTGTATTATGATCCCTCTCGAATCAATTGAGAAATACAAATGGGCCATCAGTACGGGCATAATTCTGGTACTCGCAGTGGCAATTTTTACATTTCTCTTCGCTAGATCGGTCCCTATGATTATTTTGGATTACAAGTTCAATAGCACCTATTTTGGCTCGGATGCGGCAAGAGTATGGAAAAATTTCAACGACCGCGGTGGTTATCACGACCGCGCAAAAGTCCACCCGCTATTCCCAATGGCAATCTGCTTGCCTGTCCTGATAGGAATTAAAATTGGCTTCGACAGGCTTGCGCTCGTCTCTGCTGCCCTAGCTCTAAATTCGGCTGCGTTGGTGGCTCTGTTATATTACTTATTATTTATAGTAACGAAACGTACTTTAGATTCATTACTTTTCATTCTACTGTTTCTTGCAAGTGGATCATTTGTATTCTGGTCGAAAATAGCAGAGACTTTTCCTTTCGGTGCTACTACTATTTTGCTGTCTTTTTGTGTATTGTCCATCCCGATGCTAAGAGGCAAGGAGCTGCCTTTTTTGCTGGCGAGCATTGTCTCTGTCAGTCTAACAGTGACAAATTGGATGTCAGGCTTGTTGAGTTGTTTTTTTTCTCTAAAGATAAGGCAAACTGTCGTCATTATTGTCAAAACTATTGTGATTGTAGCCGCTCTATGGTCTGTTCAAAAGTTTATATTTCCAGATGCAGGTCACTTTTTAGATTTTTCTGAAGAAAAAAAATATATCAAGCCAACAAATACACTTTTTGCAATGAGGCAGTTCTTTGGGGATTCATTGTATCCGGCACAAATAGTCGAGGGCTTCAATGTAATGAATCGGCCAACAGTCGCTCTTGAGCGCAATTTAAGCGACGGAGCAATGACTCTCGCAATCGTGATTTGGTCTGCTTGGCTTGGAATAATCTTGTATGGCCTTAGATACTGCTGGAAATATAGGAGGGCGTCCCCTCTTAACTATGTGTTATTATTTTTTCTTATTGGCCAAATGGTTCTTCATAGCCTCTACGGATCACATGAGGTTTTCATGTATTCGTTGCACTGGATGCCATCGCTAATTCTAATTGCTGCCTTTGCGACAAGAGGCAATTATCGACGTTGTGTACTTGCTATGATTATTGCATTGATTGTTATTATTGCACCCCTAAACTTTAGACGCAATCAAGCTAGCCTTTTCATTTTCGAAAGTTATCAAGAGCGTGTTAACGAACAAAAGTAACTAAAATTCGAGTCATCTGAAATGTCATTTCAAATGGACGAATAGAGTCATGCTTTCTCATATGCTCGTGCACTGGGCTAGCCGGATATTAATCTATGAAGATCAGCTATATAAATTACATGGCCGACCTCTATGGCTATTCAATTGGCTCGACAATCAAGGCGCTAAAGTTATTGCATAACCTTGAGTCACTGGGACATACAGTCATCTTTCATTGGCTGGGCGAGACTCGCCCTGCAGCGTCGGCATCTTTACGATCCGGGTCTTTTTCTTCATCATTTTTTCGTGATATGTTGTTTACTCCCAAACAGCTTTTACGCAACATAGGTCAGCTGTTCAAAGAGCGAAAAATTGTCAGACGGGATCGTCCAGATTTAATTATCGTGAGACTGGATGCGTTTAGACTGTCCGCACTCTGGCTCGCTCGACTGTATCGTTTACCACTCGTTGTCGAGGCAGACGGAGCGTGCTCCTACGAATGGCTGACCTTCAACAACGGCCGCCATTTATGGAATTCGGTGCTACTCTGCTGCGAGAAATGGATGCTCAGCGGCTCGAACGGCATTTTCACTCAATCGCAGATTGCTAAAAACTATTACGTGCAGACGCATGACATTGATCCGCATCGCGTTGCCGTCATTACCAACGGCGCCGATCCGCATCAGAGCGACAAAAAAGAGATAGCGTCGCTGAGAGCAGGTCTGGGCATTCCGCATGATGCACACGTGATCGGCTTTGTCGGATCCATGCAACAGTGGCATGGCATGCAGGATATGCGCAAGCTGGTCGACGATATTCTTGAATACGATGCGGACGCTCTGTTTTTATTTGTCGGCAGCGGTGGCGCACTTGAAAAAGAGCTGCAAAAGAGTCTGCAGCACGGCGGAAGCCGCGTCATTTTCACCGGCACGGTGCCGAATGAACAGGTGGCCGCCTACATTCGAATGTTCACCATTGCGGTTGCGCCTTATCCGCCCATTGATCTGTTCTACTTTTCGCCGATGAAGATATTTGAGTACATGTCCGCCGGTGTGCCGATCATCGCCTCAAAGAGCGGCCAGATTGCCGAGATACTATGTGACGGTGAGAGCGCTCTTTTATATGAGCCGGGAGACTATGCGAATTTGAAACGTGCTCTCCTCCGGCTGGTCAATGATGTTGAGCTGCGGACCAGAATAGCGAAAAATGCTCATGAAATATTCAAAAGAGAGCATACATGGCAGCAAAAGGCGAAGGAGCTGGATATTTTTCTGCATCAATGTATGCAATCTAGAGCAAACAGGAACAAGTGAGTAAAGTATGAAAATCAAAGTGCTGCAGCTGGTCGAAGGATTTAACTTTGGCGGTGCGGAAACAAAGCTGCTTGAGCTGGTCAAGCACATGGATGTGGAGCGATTTGAGACGACAATCATCAGCCTTGGTCTGGGCAACGAAATCGAGGAGCTGTTCCATCAACTTGATTGCCGGGTGTTGACCTTTCAGCGGCAAAAACAGGTGGATTTCAGGCTGCTGCGCCGCATACGTGATTTCATCCGCGCCGAGCACATCGATATTGTCATGACAACGCTGTTTTATGCCGACGTCCTGGGCGCCATGGCCGGACACAGCGGCGGCGCCAAAGGAGTTTTTTCATGGGAGACGATCTCTTCGCCCAAGTGGCTTGCGCCGCACCGCTTCTGGTCATATCGCTATGCTATTCGCCGCGCTGACAAGGTGATCTCCGTTTCGCAAGCGACAGCAGAATGGCTGGTGCAGAAGCGCAAGGTGGCAGCAGAGAAGGTGATGATCATTCCCTATGGCGTCGATCTGGCCAAGTTCAATCCTGCTATCAAGGCCGTGCACAGGAAAGATATTGGCGCGGGCGATGATGATATCGTCATCGGCCAAGTTGCGCGTCTGGATGAGCAAAAAGGCCACACCTATCTCATCGATGCTGCATCCATGATCATCGCCCTACAGCCACGCGCCAAATTCGTGCTAGTCGGCGATGGCCCGTTGCGGTCTCAGCTCATGCATAAAGTTGACCAGGCGGGATTACACGACTTTTTCATCTTTCTCGGCTTTCGTCAGGATGTGCCGGATTTGCTGCCGTTGTTTGACCTCTTCGTACTGCCATCCCTGTACGAAGGTCTCCCCAATGTTGTTTTGGAAGCGATGGCGTGCGGCCTGCCGGTTGTCGCTACGCCCGTCGATGGCACCAAAGAGGCTGTCGTTGATGGTGAGACCGGCCTTTTGGTTCCTGTCGCTGATCCGCAACGGCTCGCGCGCAGCATCCTGAAGATCATCGGCAGTGATGGATTGAAAGAGCGTTTGGGAGTGGCCGGCCGTCATCGCGTTGAGAACCAGTTCTCCCTGGAAAGACAGGTTCAAAGATTCGAAAATCTCTACGAGGACTATGCACTGCGAGGCTGAAGAAGCGCTATGAAAATTTTGATGGTTCATAAATTTTACTATATCGAGGGCGGCGCCGAGAGATACGTCTTCAATGTGACCGATCTGCTGAAAGAAAAAGGGCATACGATTATTCCGTTTGCCATGCAGGATGACCGGAATTTCGCCACTGACTATAGTCGTTATTTTGCCGACCGTTTTGGACCCGATCAGATGTTTGAGAACAGGGATTCTCGCAAGCGTCTGCACATTGCCCGACGAGTGATATTTAATCGCCCTGCCCAGGCGAAACTCGCCCGTTTGATCGAGGCGACAAAACCGGATATCGCGCACGTGCATTCCGTTTACCACCATCTATCGCCGTCGGTTCTATTCACTCTGAAAAAGCATAATCTACCCGTGATGCTCACATTGCATGACTATAAAATGGTCTGTCCAAATTATATTTTTCTCGATGGGGCTCGCCAGGTGTGCGAGGTATGCCGCGGCAAGCACTTTTGGCACGCGACAGCGAGAAAATGTTTCCGTAACTCTTATGCTGCCAGCGCCCTGGTGACCGCTGAGGCTTACTGGAATTATTGGAGAAAGAGTTATCTCAAGAATGTCGATCTGTTCGTCTCTCCCAGTCAGTTCCTTGCTGACAAGGTGAGCCGATATGGCTATCAAAAAAAGCCCGTCCTGGTCCAGCCCTACACGCTCGATCTCGGCTTATATGAGCCATGCTACGATCGATCCGACTATTTTGTCTTTATGGGTCGTCTCACCCACGAAAAAGGCGTTCATTTTTTGCTCGATGCGGCGAAGGATATCCGAGGCGCTGACTTGCTCATTTTGGGCAGCGGCCCCATTGAGAACGAATTGCGGGAGCGCGTGCGGAAAGAAAATTTGCACCATGTCAAAATGCTCGGCTTTCAATCCGGTGCTGCCTTACGTGATCTGGTTCGCCGGGCTAAATTCACGGTCATTACCTCCGAGTGGCACGATAATTCACCGCTCGTCATTTACGAGTCGTTAGCGCTGGGCAATCCTGTCATTGGCGCGCGCATGGGCGGCATCCCCGAGCTCATTGAAGAAGGAGTCGATGGCTTTATCTATGATCGGGGTGATCTCAAGACAGTGGTTGAACGGGCCAATTTTCTCATTCAGAATCCGCAACGCGCCATTGAGATGGGCCAAATGGCGCGCCAAAAGGCTGAGCGCCTTTTTGGCTTTGATCAGCATTATGCCAAGTTGCTCGAGCTTTATGATTATACTAAATTCCTTGCGCGGAAAAAAGTCACTACAAGAATATGATTTTTCATTCGCTACAATTTGCCTTTTTTTTCATCAGCGTCGTCACCCTCTACTTTGCTATTCCGCATCGATATCGATGGGTGCTGTTGCTGATCGCCAGTTACTTTTTCTATATGTGCTGGAACTGGAAATACATTATCCTCATCATATTTTCAACCGTCGTTCATTACATCGCCGGCAGTCAAATGTCGCGTCTCACAGATAAGCGAAAACGCCTCAAGTATTTAATTCTCTGTCTGTGTACAACTGTTGGCATCCTGTTCATCTTCAAGTACTATAATTTTTTCTCAAATTCACTCAATGGAACATTTCGAGCCCTTGAACTGCCATGGAGTCTGGCCTCCTTGAACGTGCTCTTGCCAGTTGGCATCTCTTTTTACAGTTTTCAAACGCTCAGCTATGCGTTCGATGTTTATAGAGGCGATATAAGGCACGAGAAACACCCGGGCTTATTTGCCCTCTATGTCTCTTTTTTCCCGCAATTGGTTGCCGGACCGATCGAGCGTGCAACGACTCTATTACCTCAATTTTATCGCGAAAATGAATTCAATGAGACGCGCATAGTATCCGGATTGAGATTGATGCTGTGGGGTCTTTTTAAAAAAATTGTCGTCGCCAACCGTCTTGCCGTCTATGTGGATGCCGTATACGGCAACTTTGCTCTTCATTCCGGCACGACGCTGATGATGGCCACTTATATGTACGCGTTTCAAATCTATTGTGATTTTTCCGGCTATTCGGATATTGCTATTGGCGCGGCTCGCGTGCTCGGATATAATCTATCGCAAAATTTTAGTCGCCCCTATTTTTCCAAAAATGTGACTGAATTTTGGCGTCGCTGGCATATATCGTTGTCGACATGGTTTCGCGATTATCTATACATCCCGCTTGGCGGCAATCACCTTGGCTATGCCAGAATGCTTTTCAACCTCATGGTCGTATTTGTGGTGAGCGGCTTGTGGCACGGCGCCAACTGGACATTTCTCGTCTGGGGTGCGATTCACGGCGTCTATGCGATTGCGGCCAAATTGAAAGTTCCGTGGCGAGATCGCCTGGTCGAGCGTTTCAGGCTTGCACCGCCGCTGCTCTCCGCCCTGCGAATGATCATCACTTTTCATCTGGTCTGCCTTGCCTGGATCTACTTTCGGGCAACGTCGATTGTCGATGCCAATTTGATATTGTGGCGAATTTTCACCCTGCCGGGTCAATTGTTTGTGCCGGCGCTTGATCAATTCGTTTATGGCCTTTTTGCCATTCTTGTCGTGATTGCGGTTGATGCGGCCATTGAATCCAAACAATTCGTGCATCGATATCTGTTGCAGCGACGAACAAGAAGGTGGGGAGTATATATTATCGTCATCATTATAATAGTCTTAATAGGTGTGTTTGATGAAAGCCAGTTTATCTATTTTCAGTTCTAAGCCCGTCATGTTTTTTCTTGCCAAAGTCGCACTGTTTTTACTGCTGCTCCTCACTTTGGATTATGCTGTCGGCAGCGTCGTAGAAGGGATGTATAAACGCTCTCCCTGGGGTCCAAACTGGACCAAAGAGAATTGGCTGCTGGATCAGCAACCTGATTTCATTGTATTTGGTTCCTCTCGATCTCTCCGCCATTATGTGCCGAGCATTATCGCAGAAGAGTTGGAATTGTCCATCTTTAACGCCGGCCAGAACGGTCAATACCTTCTCTATTCATACGCCCTCGAACAACTGGTGCTGGAACATTACACGCCTAAAGTGATCGTACTTGATATATTGCCAAGTTTCATCATAAAACTGGAAAATCCCCGCGAGGAGTTTGAGCGACTGTCGGCGCTCTCTCCTTTCATCTACAATTCAGCGGTTCGTCAATTGCTCACCCGCCAGGAATTTTTTGAAGGCTTGAAATATCAATCAAAGATGTTTCGCTTCAATTCCAGAATATTAAGCATCATGGATAATTTTTTTGCCCGGCGAATCACAGTTGACAATGGCTATGAAATCGTTGGTGATCTGCGCTATCATGATAGAAATCCATTCATTGTCGACGTGCTCAAGACAATCGAAATAGATTCATTCAAGCTCAATCTTTTCAGGCAATTTTTCAGCACCGCACAAGAGAAAGGAGTGGCTGCTTTCGCCGTATTTTCCCCTGTATCTGAACCTGTGAGCGCGCCGGTGCAGCAAACTTTGGCGATCTATCGGACACTTTTTCGCGAATTGAATGTTCCTTTTCTTGATTTTTCCGCGGACATTTATGCCAAAGATCTTTTCTCTGATCTTATCCACCTCGATGGAGAAGGAGCGGCTGTTTTTTCGCGCGAGTTTGCGCGCAGATTTGCGCAATTGTCCAAAGATGCCTACAATCAAGGCAAAGCTTGTCGTTCTTTAAAGCAAACTTTATAAAAAAGCGTCACTATCCTCTCATTACTCCTCAAAATCTCCTCTGCATGATCGCTCTCCATCACCCTGGAAATAAAAAATCTGCCTGTGGCACAGTGTTTGTCCTCTTATGGCAGAAATAGATAAATGTCTATGAAAATTAAGCAGTTAACTCACTATAGCAGAAGTGGAAATTATACCAGCATGAAACATTAGTTGTCAGTTGTTTTTTGCTGAGACAAAAGATTATGATTGGAGGTTGGACGCTATGAAGGCGAACATGACGAGTCCGAAAATTTTGACACTATTGACGCTTATTCTATTCAGCGTTGTCCCTTCTTTTGCTGCCGCAGATGATTTTGAACGCGGCAACGGGGCGCTGGGCAGTAATTGGGCGGCAAATACCAATATGGTCATTCTTGACGGTCGCTTGCACAATGCCGGCACTGCAGAAGGATGGGACAGCTACCTGGCTGTTTATTTCCTTGAAAGTGCTAATGAAGTGACGCTAACCTGGCCGGCTGAGGGTGATGGATTGTCCGGTGTTGGTGCACAGCTGGGCGGCATCGCCTTTGTCAATTCATTCAGTGCCGCTGCCAATGGCTATCTGGTCTATATTTATGGCAAGGAGGTGCGTTTGTTTGAGCTTGCCAACGGGTCGCCAACTGGCAGCAATATTCAACCGGATATCACTGCGAGCGTGAATCCTGGCGCCGGTGATGATTTTACAGTTAAATTTAATACAAGCACATATACATTCACGCTTTTCGTCAACGGCACCCAGGTTGGCTCGATCAAAGATACAACCAAGCGCGTCGCTTTTGCCAGTCGTTATGCGGGCGTCATGTTATATAAATCGAACGCGAATCAGAATGATGTCGAGGCGTTTGAAGCGGCTTACGTGCCGCCTGTTAGCGATACGACGCCGCCCGCCAAGATCACCACTTTGGCCGCCGGTTCTCCGACCTCCACTTCCATCACATTAACGTGGACAGCAGTGGGTGATGATGGCAATAGTGGCACGGCTGCCTCATACGATATTCGCCGTTCAAAGAATAATATTTTATCGGAGAGTGATTTTGCCAACGCCACAAAAGTTGCCGGCCCGTCGCCAAAGACTGCCGGGGCAAGTGAAACTTTTGCGGTGTCGGGACTTGAAGCGGCGACAAAATACTTTTTTGCCATCAAAGCGATTGATGAGGCCAGCAATGCGGGCATCATGTCCAGCTCAGCGTCCGCAACAACTCTCGAAGGCGGTGGCGGCGGCGGAGGGGATGTCGGACAGCTCCTCTGGAAAACGGATGATTTTGAACGCGCCGATCTTGGCGCCACCTGGGCAGCGACGAATTATATGATAAGCAGCGGCGAATTAACCTTGTTGAACAAGATCAATGGCTGGAATAATATCGCTCTTTATCAGTCACCAGGCGCCTATGGCGCCGGCATGGTGTTCAGCCCATCAAACTCACAATTGCTCAATGGCGCCTATATCCCTGCCGGACTGCTCATTCTCATGGATAATGCGAATCCGTCCTCAGCCAATGGTTACCTTATAAAAAGAGGCGCGGGTTCAATCGATGTCTATCGCGTGACCAGTGGTGCAGTTGCCAGCAATGCCATTTCGAACAAAGCGACGACGTTGACGGCGCCGCAACCTGGTGACAAGGTCGAGGCAGTGATCACAAACAATGGCAGCTCCAAAACAGTGCGTTATTATGTGCGCGGACAGCTCGATGCCACATTGGATATAGCGGACGCCTCGTCGATGGATAATATGCATGCGGGAGTGTCGCTGTACGGCGGCAGCGGATTTTATAACAATCTGAGCTCATTTTCCGCCGGCTTTCTCGGCGGCTCCGGGGCACAAAAAATTGTCGTTCATAGCGGCAATAATCAGACAGGCCCGATTCAGACGCAGCTTCCTTCTCCAATTGAAGTCTATGTATCGGATGACAATGACGAACCGTCCGGCGGCACTCTTTTGGACTTTCAACTCATTCAAGGCAAGGCGACTTTTGATGATATTGCCAACTTTCAGTTCCTCGGCCAGGTTTGGGTTGAGACAGAGGAAGGGCGGCTTTTGCAGCCAAATGCCCGCGTCGCCGACGATGGTGCGGCGTCCGGTGGAAAATATGTCACATATGACTGGATAACGGGTCAAACACGGCGGAAAGCAGTTGCTGTCCCGTTTTACGTGCCGGAAGCCTCTCGATATGATTTGTGGGTGAGAAGTCGAACCAATTTCAATGATCGTTATCGATTTTATTACAGTCTCGACAGGTCTTTAGACTCTACATATTGCGAAATCCCGCGCACAAATATCGGCGCCTGGGTATGGGTGCGCGTGGGCAGTAATGTACCCGTCACTGTCGGCATGCATGATCTCAATTTAATACCCTATCATGCAGACTTGCAATGGGACAAAATATTGATCCAAAAAGTCGGTAGCGCTAGCGATCCGAGCGGTGTTGGCGGCACAGGCCCGGTCTTTCCGAATATGACCGATGCTGATGGCATCGGTTCGACCCGCGTCAGCTTTGGCACAGATGCCGACACCTCGGTCATCGTCTATGTTTACGCCTATCAAAGTGACGGCAGCCGCGTCGAAGAGCCTGCAGTATTCACGCTCGATCCGACGCCCGGCCCGGCGGTTACGATGACACGCGATCCGGGCATTCCCGAGCCACTGCCGGCGACACCAGGATTTGATTCTCCATCCATGAAAGTTCTCATTCGAGATCAGTTCCAGAATGGTGTAGAGGGCACCACCGTCAACTGGAAAATCACCCAGGGAGAAGGCGATTTGGCTGCCACCACTCTATCGGATGAGAATGGCATTGCGTCAAACGTTCTCAGTCTAAACTTTTATCAGGAAACCGACTACAAGGTGCAGGCATCGGTTAGCGGACTGAGCGGTTCGCCGGTTACATTCACCATTCAGCCGGGCAAGCCGCCTAAAAAAATTGTCCGGATTCAGCCGAAAACGCTGCAGCAAGGAAATGTCAACACAACAGTGGACAGTCTGCTGATCGTTCGTATTCTCAAGGGGGATAATTCGCCGTTCGAGAACTATCCGGTCGATTTCACCGTCACGCAAGGAAACGGCACGATCACGCGCCAAAATATGGATGATAACGCCTCCGCGCTCGAAATCGGGACCGATATGGAAGGGTATGCGCGTGCTGTCTGGACTCTGGGCGGCCCAGGATTGAACGTGGTGGAAGCGCGTGCCGAAAACCTTGAGGGAACTCCCGTACGGTTCGAGGCCACAGCGCAAACCGGACAACCGGCCGATTTTTATATTGTCAGCGGTGACAATCAGGATGGCAATGCCGGATTGCCACTGGTTCAGCCCTTCATTGCCAAGGTCGCCGATTCAAATGGCTATCCTGTCTCCGAGCAGCAAGTTGATTTTGAGATCGTGAGCGGGCAAGGCGCCTATTTTGAGCAGACCGGCATCACCCAAAAAACGGCTTATACCGGCCCGACCGGAGAGGCGAAAGTCACGCTGACAATGGGCGGCGTTCTGAATGAAGAACATGTTGTCAAGGCGACCGCCTTTAATACGGGTCTGCCGGTGATTTACTTTCACGCCACTCCGACCAAACGCATCGCCAAGACTTTGAAATATATGTCAGGCAATGGATCGGTTGGAATATACCAGAGCGCTGTCGTCACCAACAAACTGGCGCAATCCTTTGTCGTCAAAGCAGAAGATCCCTATGGCTATCCGGCCGTCAATCAGGCGGTGACATTTAAGGTGATGAATGGCGGCGGCAATTTTGACGGCGCCACTGAGGTGACAAAAAATACCGACGATCAGGGACAAGCGAAGGTGACCCTCACCCTGGGAACGCTTGCCGGCGACAGCGTCCATATTGTTCATGCTGTTGCAAACCGGATTGATATCCCTGGTCAGCCGCTTGTTGGCTCGCCGATTGTATTCAAGGCGACGGGTTTGCCAAAATCGGCAAGCAGGCTGGTCAAGGTGGACTCTACCGACGCGCAGACCGGCGAGGTCGGTTTGCCCCTCAGCTTGCCCATTCAGGTCAAGGTGACGGACGAATATTTTAATCCGATCAAAAATCATACTGTCACCTATACTGTGCGCAATAGCGGCGGTGATCTGGAGGACAGCGCCGGCAAAAACACTACAAAGGTTGTCAAAACCGGCACTGGCGGCGTTGCTGCAGTGATCTGGAATATGCCGAACACGCCGGGCATCGTCTACACCGATGTGACCGCCAATAAAACGACCGGCGGACCGCTTGAAAATAGCCCGATGGAATTTTCGGCAAATGCGCGTCAGGGTGCCCCGTACCAGATGATACGCAAGAGTGCGGATTCAGTTTACGTCGGCACGGTATGGCGACCTCTACAAGAAAAACTGAAAATCCAGATCACCGATCGACTGGGCAATCCTTTAATGGGTGTGCCGGTCAAATTTGAAGTCAAGACTGGCGGTGGTTTGGTTAATGGCTTGCCGCAGGTCGTGATTGCGACGGCTGACACCGGTTATGCGACTGTGACCTGGCAGCTCGGCAAAAAGAGCGGCATTGCGGTCAATAGCGTGCAGGCAACCGCCAGCGTCAGCGTCAATCCGGCTATCACATTCAAAGCGACCGGCACTCCGGATGTCGCGTTTCGCCTGGTCGCCGATTCCAGTTATACGACATACGGGACTGTCGGGGCATTCCTGCCTGATCCCGTCAAGGTGCAGATTGTCGATCAGCATGGAAACGGCGTAGCAAAGCAGTATGTTGATTTTGACATCGTGGCCGTCGGCACCAACATCGGTTATCTGAATATAGTGGGCAATACCGCGGCGAAGGATACCACGGACAACAATGGCTACGCCGAGGTCCGCTGGGGTCTGGGCCCGCAGGTCGGCTCGCAAAATAACAAGATGCGCGCGACGGCGCAAGTCAACCAGGTTCATCTGGTCAATTCGCCCTATGTGTTCTCGGCGTCTGCCATGGTCGGCGGTGCAGAAAAACTTTACAAAGTGACGAATGATACAAATCTGAGCAGCATCATCGGCAATACATTGTCGGAATATCTGAAAGTGAGAGTCACAGACGGATTGGACAATCCCGTCGCCAACGTGGCGGTACGTTTTCAGGTTCTCAGCCGGAACGAGGCGCAGGGCGGCACATTGGATGGTTTGATCGATTCAGTGAAAACCAAAAATACCGATTCGAACGGTTTCGCCTGGGTGCAATTCACCTTGGGCCATAATTCCGGATACAGAATAAATAAAGTTGAGGCTCGTGCCGAAAATCCGACGACGAAATTGCCATTGTCCGGTTCGCCGGTGCTGTTTGAGATCACCGGAACATCAACCAATGCCAGAAAAATTGCGCTTGTCGATGGCGGCAATCAGAAAGGCGTTGTGGGTGAATATTTGCCGCGACCGGTACAGGTGAAAGCTATGGATCAATACAATAATCCGGTTCGTAATCAGCCGATTCGCTACCGGATCGTTCAGGATGTCAGCCAAACCGAGGGCATCGGTTCTTTGGGGCCGGGTGCGGCTGTCGATACATCAGTCAACACGAATGCGCAGGGTGTCGCTGTCATTCAATGGCGACTGGGTCATACGGTCGGCAAATATACCCTGGAAGCGTCCTCTTTCGGCAACGGACATCTGGAGAATTCACCGATGACGATTGTCGCTTCCGGCAAAGCGGATCGGACGAGCCCGGATATATCAGGTGTTGTTATCAATCCGAAAGAACTGGTCGTGTCCAACGGCGAAATCAAAGCGACGGTCATTGTGACGCTGCGCGATGCATTCGCCAATCCGGTGAGCGGAAAGGCTGTCAACATCAGCGTCACCGGTGAGGGTAATCTCATCACCCAGCCGGCCGATACGACAAACGCAGCCGGCCAGGCGATAGGTTATCTGGCCTCTCGCATCGCCGGACTGAAACATGTCTCGGCGCGCGACATGAATAATGGCATCGCTTTGCGCGACAGTGCGGCGCAGATATTGTTCAAAGCCGCCAACGCCGCGGCGATGACAAAAGCGCCGGGTGACAACGGTGATACGCAGAAAAGGAATGTCGGCACCGTTCTGGAAAATCCACTCAAAGTATTGGTGACGGACAGGTTCGGCAATCCAATTAAAAATGTCGCCGTCACTTTCAGGACCGTGACCGGCGGCGGTTCGTTGGTCGACAATCAACCGGTATTCACGGACAGTCTGGGTGTTGGCGCGGCAAAATATCGTCTCGGTTCGCAGGCCGGCGCCAATCTCATCGAAGCCAGCTCCACGGGCTTGTCCGGTTCGCCGGTGAATTTCTCGGCCATCGCTGAAAATCCGCAGCAAATATCTCGATTGGAGATTTTGAGTGGCAATCATTTGGTGGCGAGTCCGGGACAGGAATTGCCGGAGCCGCTGCGCGTACGCGTGCTCGATGTGCGAAGTTGGCCTGTTTTCGGCAAACGCACCAAATTTGACGTGCTGGTCAATGATGCCGTGATCACCAGCGAAAATCCGCTGCAGTCGGATATGTACGGCGACGTGCAGGCGCGCGTCAGGGTCGGCACAGCCAATGGATTGAATATCATCAAAGCCTATCTGGAAGATCTGCCGAACATATCGGCCACTTTTTATGACACGACCAGAGTGCAATCGGGCAGTGGGGCGAGCGCCATTCAAAATTATGCCGGCAATAATCAAACAGGCTCTGTTGGTCAGACGCTGGCGGTGCCGCTCACGGTTCGCATCGTCGATCCTTATAGTAATCCGGTGCCTGATGTCACCGTCAAATTCGAAGTGATAGAAGATCCAAGCGTGGTGGAAGGCGCTGGAACTCTTGAAGGCGGGGTCAAAGCCATGTCGAGACAGACCAATGCGCTGGGTTTGACGCAGGTTTATTATACCCTGGGACAAAAATCCGGCCTCAACAAAATCCGCGTGTCGATTCCGACTCTGGATCAGGTTTTCACCGAGTTTGAAGTCTATGGTAGCTCTTCAACAGCGCACCAAATGCGCAAGTGGGCGGGCGATAATCAGACGGGCGAAATGGGTCGTTTCCTCCTCAAACCGGTCAGCGTCATGGTGACCGACCTGTACGGCAACCCGGCTCGCGGCGGTCGGGTGAATTTCGTTGTCATTTCCGGTGGCGGCTCTTTTCAGGAGCCACAGCCCATTCTTTCGGATGCCAATGGCATCGCCCAGGTTCACTGGAAAATAGGACCGCGGCCGAATGCCTATGTCAATCAGGTACAGTGCGTCGCTGAGCTGCCGGGCGGCACATTCATCGAGACATTCACGGCGACCGGAGATCCGGCTTACTGGCCGAGGTTGCAGCTCCCCAATGAATACTGGATCAAGGAAAATGAGATCATCTCATTCAATGTCTCCGCAAGCGGCAGCGACAATCCGCCGATTCTCTGCACGCCGGAAAGGATGCCGGACAGCACAGCGGTCTTTGTCGACAATGGCAACGGTACCTGGACGTTCAGCTGGCGTCCTGATTATAATGTGGTGCAATCACCTGCCACGAGAAAAGAGATTTATGCCGCTTTCAGGGCCACAGATACGCGGGGCGGCATGGATATCGATTCGGTCAGGATTGTCGTGCAAAACAAGAACCGACCGCCGCAGATCACCAACTATTGGCCCAAGGTCAATTTGATCAGGATCGAACCCGGCACGGTATCACAACAGCAATTCGGCCTGGATGCCTATGACGCGGATGGCGATGTTTTGACGGTCACGTGGTATGTCAACAGAAGTCCCGTGGGTTACGGTCAGACCTGGACCATGGATATGAGCCAATACCCGCCATATAACTACTATGATGTGGATGCGCGAGTCGTCGACTCGGCGGGCGACGGTGTTTCCAACACCTGGGGCCTCAAAGTGCCGGTCGAGCTGGCCAGCTTTACCAGCGCTGTTGAACCCTATAAAGGCGTCATACTCGAATGGGAGACCGCGCGCGAATACGGTAACTCGGGCTTTAATGTTCTGCGCAGCTTGAAGGAAGAGGGCGACTATGTCAAAGTGAATGAAAAGATCATCCCCTCCAGTCAAAATGGCCGTTACGAGTATGTCGACAGCGACATCGCAGCGGGCAGAACATATTATTACAAGCTGGAAAATATCAGCGTTGACGGCTCAAAGGCACTGTTCGGACCGGTGACGGCAGAAGCGCCGGTGCCCAAAGAGTTCCGTCTGGCGCAGAATTATCCAAATCCGTTCAATCCCGCGACGACGATCCGCTTTGATGTGCCGAATGTCGCGCAGGTCACACTGCAGATCTACAATGTGCTCGGCCAACACGTCCGCACGCTCGTCAATGAGCAAATGGAGCCGGGTTATCATGTGATCATGTGGGACAGCAAAAATGACCAGGGCATGCGGGTCAGTTCAGGTGTCTACTACTACCAGATTTCAGCCGGTGATTTTCGCGATGTGAAAAAGATGGCACTGGTGAAATAGAGGGATGAGAGAAACCTCAAAGGCGTGCAAGCCTTTGAGGTTTTTTTTCAATCTCGTCGACACCTTTCAAACACAAAACATGAAATCGCCCGAGGACTTGCTATTGCTGGACAAAAAGATCATATATTTCATGCAACAATCTCTCTTTGGTCCGCAGCATCTCGTCTTTTGACTCACAGGCGATGGCGCCCGCTGCTGCTCCCGGATGACCGCTGCCCAGGTTGAGCAATCGCATGATGTCGCCGATATCTTTTTTATGCTCAATTTTATTCATATTCAGGCTCAGTGACATTGAAAACATCAGGTCATTGGTTTTCGTCTTGTCTTCATAGACATTGGCAACCTGCAGCACGGCCTGACATTCCGGATGGACGAGATAGGCGAGCTGTTTGAAGACCATGGGACGGCGA
>JAFGJB010000099.1 GCA_016929295.1 Candidatus Zhuqueibacterota bacterium
GCCAAAGATGATGATGTTTGACATAAAATCTTTCGGTTTGCCATCATGCGGGCCTTTGTCGAAATTTCCGTCGTGACCATAAATCCCTTCGACGATGTGCAGCTCCGGCCTGGTGACGCTGTTATTATCCAGGCAGCGTGACGCCCATGCCTCCATGCCATGGCCGCAGTTCCAGCTATTTCCGGGCTTGTCCCAGCGAGGAACGCCATCGGCCCGGTGACGTCTAAAGTTTTCCTCGATGAGATCGGCTGCGTCCGGATTGCGGTGCTCGGCGTTCATATCCAGATTGGCCGTAAAAGAGGTGCAATGCGCCTGATAATTCGCCGCGATGGAACCCTGCAGATTCTTCGCCGCCAGCGTCAGGCCCATGCCGTGCGCCTTGAACTTGGCAATGTTGAGGAGGAACGTATTCGGTGCATTGATCGGCCAGAGATAGGGAATTTTGGTAAAGTAAATGCCGTTCGGAATGTCCTTCCAGACGATCAGCGACGGATCCATTCTGGTCACTCTGGTGCCTTTGACAAAGTGGTCGATGCCGGTACGAGCGGCCATCGCCGCATAGCCATTATCATTTTGCAGATTTTCTCCATTCACCTCGCGGATGTGAAATTGACCGCCCGCCAGTCCCAACGTCTTCATACCTTCAATGAGCCCTTCCATAAAATAGGGATCGGTGACGATTCCCATCTTTACGTCGGTTGCCGCATTCTCTGAATAGCTGGTGAGATTGGGCTTCATGGCTATGAGAGTGTCGATCGGAAAGGCATGGCCATCGTTTTCTCCTTTAGTGATGAAAACGGATTTGGCAAAAAGGTCGCCCGCCTGCTTTTTTGCAGCGTGGTTGTATTTTTGATCCACGGAGGTGCGCATGATGAAAACGGCTTCCGGATTGCTCTCGATGAACGAGTGGACGCCGAAATAACTTGTGGCCGTTCGGGCACGCGCGAACACTGAGGATAAAGGCAGCAGGCTGACCACACCGCCTGCCGATACGCGTAAAAATTGTCGTCTGTTCATATTATCTCTCTTTTTATCTCACCTAAGCTATTTAGAAAACGCCTCACACAAAGACACCAAGACACAAATAGACAGAATGGATGGCCTTGTGTTTGAAATTTCCAGGCTAAGGAATGTAAGCAAAATCTCATTAAATCCAACAAAAAAAACGGCTCTATAATGTTTTGAGTGGGTAAAAGCGAACCGCCGAGATCACCGAGTAGGAGCGCAGAGAAAATCATATTTCGATAGATCGGGACTGTATAAAAAGTGTCTTTTTAACCGCAAAGGACGCAAAGCACACAAAGGATAACATATTAAATATTTTTACTTTGCGATCTCTTTGTGTTCTTTGCGATCTCGGCGGTTAAATGATCTTAATGACTTTTGATACAGTCCCGCGGAATGTCTGAGGGCTTCAAGCCCTATTCGGACTGGAAGTCCTTGTCCATTTAACGCCCAGGATTAGGAAATCTTGGGCGAACTTTATTCTGAGCAAATTGGATAATCGGAGTCGTGCGGAAATAGTGCTTTGTATTTTTATAATTTATCTTAAATTGAAAAGGACAGCACGACGATGTGTGGCCCTGTTCTCTAACTCAAATTCGATATGAAACCGATTATTTTCTTTTTCCTGATCATTTCACCCATCGAGTCGATGGCGACGGATGCTATTATCGGCTATTATCCATATTGGATGAAAACCGATCTGCCGGCTTCTGCGGTCGATCTCGATCGCCTGACACACGTGATGCACGCCTTTGCTTACCCCACAAGTAATGGTCAGATCGTTCACAGCTCGACTCTTCTCGATCCCGAATTGAATGAACGCGTGCATGCGCAGGGACGGCTCATCCTGCTGTCATTGGGCGGCTGGGGCAACTCTGATGGCTTTGCGCCGATGGCAGCGGATTCGAACAGCCGAAAAGAGTTCGCCGCCAATGCGCTGCAATTCTGTCTGCAGCATCATTATGATGGCATTGACCTGGATTGGGAGCACCCGTCGACAGCATCGGATCGTCACAACCTTACCCTGCTGGTCAAGGCGATACGTCAAGAATTTGCTAAACTGATGCGACCCCAGCCTATGCTGATCACCATGGCGGTGACCGCTGGTAACTGGGCAGGACAGTGGCTGGATTATGACGAGCTGATACCGTCTATCGACTGGTTCGGCTGCATGACCTACGATTTTCATGGCGACTGGACGAACCACGCCGGGCACAACTCACCGTTGTACGCCAGCGGTGGCGATGTTGACGGCTCTGTCGATCAGGGATTTCGCTATTTGGCTACGCGTCATGTCCCGCTGGACAAAATAGTCATCGGCGTGCCGTTCTACGGGCGTGGTTTCAATGCCTCCGAGCTCTACGGTCCCACCACAGGCAGCGGCTCGGAGCATCACTATAATGAAATTATAACTTTCATTCATGCCGGCTGGACGCGCCACTTGGATGATGTCGCCAAGGTTCCCTACCTCCTCAATCCCGAAAAATCAAAGCTCATCTCGTATGATGATACGATGTCCGTTCGATTAAAGTCTGAATACGCTGTTGAGAAAAAACTGAAAGGTGTGATGATCTGGGCGCTCGGCCAGGACCAGCTCGATGGTCGTCAGCCGCTGCTGGAGTCAGTGGCCGAGCCAATTTTGCATCAAACGGATGTTGGATGTCGGGATGACGGCGCTGCTGTGCTGCTGGTCTCCAATCATCCCAATCCATTCAACGCCACAACGATCATTTCTTTTCATCTGCCGCAGCGCGAGCAAGTATCACTGCAAGTGTACGATATTCATGGACGACTCATGGCATCATTGACGAAAGGTTTTGTGCCTGATGGAGCCTTCGATATCCCGTTTAAACCCTATAACCTGCCCTCCGGCATCTATATTTGCAGATTGTCCTCACCGACATTTTCGAAAATTGTTAAAATGACCTATTGCAAATGAGAGGTGCATATGAGACAA
>JAFGJB010000100.1 GCA_016929295.1 Candidatus Zhuqueibacterota bacterium
GTACCACATGTACCTGCACCCGGACTATCCGTCGTACGAGGCGCAGATCGCGGCGCGCGACAGCCTGCTGGCCAAACACCCGGACCTCGTCTTTGTCGGCGCCCATCTCGGCAGCCTCGAATACGATGTCGATGAGCTGGCCAAACGACTCGACCGCTTTCCCAACATGGCCGTCGATATGGCGGCGCGCATCTGCCACTTCCAGGTGCAGGATCGCGAGCAAGTGCGCACCTTTATCATCAAATACCAGGATCGCCTGCTCTATGCCACCGACATCGGCGTCGGCGATTCGCCGAATCTCGACCACATCCGCAACACCTGGCGGGCCGACTGGCAATACTTAAGCTCCGCCGAGACGATGACCGCCGCACAGGTGCGGCACGCCTTTGCGGGATTGAAACTGCCGCGCTCGGTGCTGCAAAAGATATATCATGATAATGCGAAAAGGTGGCTGGGTATTTGAGAAAATGAGGTGAAGCGTGAGACGTGAGACGAAAGAAGCACTCGCCCACCACGTTTCACGCTTGACGTTTGACTGTAGAATTTCTTCGCATTGCTTTTCTTTTTGTCTTTAAGACTTTAAATGAATTAATATATGGCCCTCTTGATCACCATTGTCGTCACCACCTTTGAAATTCTCGGCCTCCTCTCCGCCGTCGTGGCACTCTTTCACGCCCGCACCTCTCAGGGCGCCATCGCCTGGATATTGTCGCTGATCACCATACCCGTCATCGCAGTGCCGCTCTTTTGGGTCTTTGGCCGGCACAAGTTCCGCGGCTATGTCATCCAGCGCCAGACCGACGATTCCAAACTGAGTCACATCGTCGAGAGCATCAGGGCAAAAGAGAACTGGAGCGACGAGACGTCCTATGACAAGGGCCGACTGCGCGCTCTGAAAGCGTTGGCCAAACTGCCCTATACGCAGGGAAACCGGACAAAACTTTTGATCGACGGCCAAGCCACATTTGACAATATTTTTGCCGGCATCGCCGGCGCCGAGGAGTACATCCTCATCCAGTTCTTCATCGTGCGCGATGACGAGATCGGCCGGCAGCTGCAAGAGAGGCTCATCGACAAAGCGCGCCAGGGCGTCAAGATATTCTTCCTCTACGATCAGATCGGCAGCAACAAGCTCCCCGGCGCCTATCTGGACGAGCTGCGCGCCGCCGGCGTGCATATCTCGCCCTTTCGCTCGACGCGCGGCATCCTGAACCGCCTGCAGATCAACTTTCGCAACCACCGTAAAATTGTCGTGGTGGACGGCCAAATCGGCTGGCTCGGCGGGCTCAACGTCGGCGATGAGTATCTCGGCCGCAGCGCGTTCGGGCCGTGGCGCGATACGCACATTCGCATAGAGGGTCCGGCTGTCCTCGGTCTGATGTTCTCCTTTGTCGAGGACTGGCATTGGGCCACCGGCGAACAGCTCGAGCTGGACTGGGAAAAGCCGGTCGCGCACAAGGACGGCCACACGGTCATCATCATCCCGTCCGGTCCGGCCGACCCGTACGACACCGCCAGCCTGATGATCCAGCAGGCCATTCAGGCGGCGAAAAAACGTTTCTGGATCGCCAGTCCCTATTTTGTCCCGGATGTGGGCGTCATTCAGGCGCTGCACCTCGCCGCCCTGCGCGGCGTCGATGTGCGCATCCTCATCCCGGACAAACCGGATCACTTTCTGCCCTATCTGTCGGCGTTCGCCTTTGTCGGCGACATGATCAAATCGGGCGTCAACATCTACCGCTACACCGCCGGCTTTCTGCACCAGAAGGTCTTTCTCGTCGATGCCAACGTCAGCGCAGTCAGCACGGTCAATCTGGACAATCGCTCGTTCCGGCTCAATTTCGAGATCACCGCGATCGTCTTTGGCCCCCGATTTGCGAGACAGGTAGAGAAAATGTTCAAGAGAGATTTGGAGAATTCGCGACAGATGACGATCGACGATGTCAGGGGAAAGAATATCCTGTTCAAGCTGGCCTGTCGCGCGTCGTACCTGGCGGCGCCGGTGCAGTGAGCGGCGGAGAATGCGGAAGAAGGGCTGGAAGCCCTGTCCCATTTCCCGTCCAGGGCTGGAAGCCCTGAACGAACAATTTACGAACAATTTACGAACAATTTACGAACAATTTACGAACACTAGGGAAGGCGTCCCTGAACAAACCTGGCCGCGACGACGGTGCAGATGTCGCGAGATAACTCGCATGCTGTATTCATCAGGAAATGTCATATGATACGCACATCCATAGCCCACACCCTCATTTCCACTCTCCTCGGCGCCCAGCTCTTCAGCGCCAGCATAGAGGCGGTCTATGTCGAGACGCCGCCGCGGATCGACGGCAAGATCATCGAGCCGGTCTGGCAGCAGGCGGCCGTGATCTCAGAGTTCATCCAGCGCGAGCCGCACACCGGCGCGCCGGCATCCGAAAAGACGGTCGCTTATGTGTGCTACGATCAGCACTTTCTTTTTGTGGCGTTCAAATGTCATGACGATCCGGCAAGAATAACGGCCAAACAGATGGCTCGCGACGCCACGCTGATGAGCGAGGACAAGGTCGTAATTATGCTCGATACCTTTCTCGACAGACGCAACAGCTATTGGTTCGAGATCAATCCGCGCGGCAGCATGGGTGACGCCCTGTTCAGCCAGAACGGCGCGGTGATGAATAAAGAGTGGGATGGCATCTGGGAGGGTCGCTCCTCCATCCATGCGGACGGCTGGGACACGGAAGTCGCCATTCCCTTCAAGACGCTCAACTTTCATCCCTCGCAGACGACCTGGGGGCTGAAGCTCATCCGCGATATTCAACATCGGGCCGAAACATCGTACTGGCCGACGGCGAACATCAACTCGCTTGACTATCAGATATCCGACGCCGGCGAGCTCGTCGGCTTGCGCGGCATGACGCAGGGCATCGGCCTGGACTTTCGTCCCTATGCGCTGGCCGGCGCCGCGCAAAAGCGCGCTGCCGAGGCAAGCATAGATGGCAATGTCGGAGTCGATCTGTTCTATCAGCTCACCGCGGGACTCAAAAGCGTGCTGACCATCAACACCGATTTTGCCCAGACCGAAGTGGATGGTCGCGAGGTCAATCTGACGCGATTCCCGCTCTTTTTTCCGGAAAAACGCGACTTTTTTCTCGATGGCTCGAACTATTTTCGCTTTGCGGTCGAGGGCGACGACGAGAGCCCCAAGTCGCGCCAGCTCATCCCGTTTTTTACGCGCCGCATCGGTCTCGGTGCGGATGGCGCTCCCATCCCCATCCTCGGCGGCCTCAAGCTCACCGGGCAGAGCGGTCCCTGGAATCTCGGCATCCTGGACGTGCTCGATGCGCGCGAGACAGGACGGCAGAATTTCGTCGTCCTGCGCGCCAGTCGATATATCGGTGCGCAATCGGCCATCGGCCTGATCGGCACCCGCGGCAACGCCGCAACGCCGCGGCAAAATAGCGTCATTGGCGCCGACCTCAAACTGGCAACCTCCACCTGGGGCGGTGACAAAAATATCGTCTATTACCTCTTTGGACTCAAATCCAGCACCGACAGCCTGGCCGGCAGAGACATGGCGTTCGGCTCCGAGATCAGCTATCCGAACGACCTGTTTCAATTCCGGCTTGGCTACATGCAAATAGAAGAGAATTTCATCGCCGGCGTCGGCTTTGTGCCGCGGACGAACATGCGCGATTCGTACGGCAGCATCGCCGTCGCGCCGCGGCCGCACAGATGGGGAATACTGCAAATCGAAATCGCAGCCGAGTTTGATTATATCACAGACCTGACCAACCGGCTGCTCACGCGCGAGATAGAGTTCAAGCCTCTCGACGTCCGCTTTCTCACCGGCGACAATCTATCCTTAGAGTTCGACCACACCTTTGAAGCGCTCGACAGAGATTTCAATATTTACGGTGATTATATCATCCCAGCCGGCCGCCACGAGTTTCTACGACCAGGCGTGTGCTTTGCCAGCGCCCAGCGACGCCGGCTGTGGGCTGAGGTCGATTACGAATGGGGAGAGTTCTGGCAGGGCTCGGCAGATCAAATCGAGTTGGCCGGCGGCTATAAAGTGAGCGTGCCGGTCGCTCTGGAGTTCCAGCTCGAACACAACGATGTCAGACTGCCGGCCGGGGCTTTCAGCGTCGATGTCTATCGTGTCAATCTTGATCTGCTGTTCAGTCCGCGCATGACGCTCGTCAGTTTCATCCAATATGATGACGAGTCCGGCCACATCGGCTGGCAATCGAGGTTCCGCTGGATTCTGCAACCTGGGAACGAGATTTTTGTTGTGTGGAACTCATTATGGGATCCTGCGCAGCGGATGAATCCGCATTGGGCAGATTTCAGGCTTGCGCAGAGCACAACGCAGATCAAGATCAATTATAATTATCGATTTTAACGACAGGGGCATTGATTCCTGCTCGCCCACGATTTCCTCGTCACGGGCGCTAAATAGAATGGGGCTTCCAGCTTGATAAGGGCTAAAAGCCCTTGATAAACGGGCGTCCAGGGATGGAATCCCTGGACGAACATGGCAGGGATCGAATCCTGAGACAAACAGTAAAATCTAAATCACAAATCCCAAATTACAAATAAATTTCAAATTCCAATTCTCCCAAAAATCAAACGGTTATTAAAGTGTCGGATTACGCCAGGATGGATTTGGACTTTTTTTGAGTTTTGGTTTTTAGAATTTATTTGGATTTTGCTGCTTGTTTTTTGCGATTTTCTGATCGCTATAACTTCTGTTCGCCCAGGATTTTCCCATCCTGGGCGTCAAATATAATGGGGCTGCAAGCCCGAGGAGGGCTAGAAGCCCTTGATAAATAGGCGTCCAGGGATGGAATCCCTGGACGAACATGATTTTCTGATCGCTATAGATCGAGCTCCACAATTGTCCTCCCCCACCCTCCCAACTCCGGCGGCGCATCATAGAAACGCACCACTCGCGGGTGGCCCTTGAGCTGCTGATAGACGAGATGCTTCAGCCGGCTCCTGCCTTTGCCGTGAATGATCTGCACCCGTGCCAGTCCCAGCGATAGGGCATTGTCGATGAAATCTTGCACGAGCGCTGGGATGATGTCGACCGGTGTGCCATGTAGATCGATGAGATCAGTGATCTCGATGACCTCGGGCAGGTCGGACTCATCGTCGCCATCGTCATTTGATGACGCCGAGGCGGCGGCCGACCGCAGCAAAAGCCGCCACAGCTTTGTCCAGATGTTCTCTTGCATGTCCCGCCGAAATTTGCACTCGAATTCTCGCCTGGCCGCGCGGCACGACCGGATGACTAAAGCCGATGACATAGATGCCCTCAGCGAGCAGCTCGTCCGCCATCCGATGCGCCAGCTTTTCGTCGTACAGCATGATCGGCGTGATCGGATGCACGCCGGGACGAATATCAAAGCCGAGGCCGCTGATTTTTTTGCGAAAATAGCGCGTATTGGCCTCGAGCTTGTCGCGCAGCTCGGTGGTCTCGGACAACAGATCAATGACCGCGATGGTGGCGCCGACAATGACCGGCGCGAGCGTATTGGAGAATAAATAGGGCCGACTCTTTTGCCGCAGGAATTCGATCACTTCAGCGCGACCCGAGACGCAGCCGCCCGAGGCGCCGCCGAGGGCTTTGCCAAAGGTGGTGCTGATCAGATCGACGCGTCCCATGACGTTGTGATATTCGTGCGTGCCGCGGCCCGCCTTGCCGATGAACCCGGTTGCGTGGCTGTCGTCGACGAGCACGAGCGCGTCGTACTTTTCCGCCAGGTCGCAGATGGCCGGCAAGTTGGCGATATCGCCGTCCATGGAAAAGACGCCGTCCGTGGCGATAAGGCGATACTTGGCCATGGCCGCCTCTCGCAGTTTTGCCTCCAGATCGGCCATGTCAGAGTGCTGATAGATGAAGCGCATCGCCTTGCTCAGGCGAATGCCGTCGATGACCGAGGCATGATTGAGCGCATCGGTGAGAATGGCGCTCTCCTTGTCCATGAGCGGCTCAAAGACGCCGCCATTGGCATCGAAACAGGCGGCGTAGAGGAGCGTGTCGTCTGTGCCGAGAAAAGCCGACACTTTGCGCTCGAGCGTCTTGTGGATATCCTGGGTGCCGCAGATGAAACGCACAGAGGACATGCCATAGCCCCACTCATCCAGCGTCGTGTGCGCCGCGGCAATCACTTTTGGGTGACTGGACAGGCCGAGATAGTTGTTGGCACAAAAATTGAGCACCTCCTCGCCGCTCACCCTGATCACCGCAGCCTGCGGCCCCTCGATGATGCGCTCGTTTTTGTAGAGACCGACATTGTGGATTTCTTGGAGCTGGATTTGCAGATCCTTTTTGATTTGATTGTACATCTCTTCTCCTTGAAAATTTATGACTCACACGAAGACACCAAGACACGAAGCAATCGAATGACTGCGATCGCCCTGGATATTCATCCTCGTCACCAAGACCCAAAGCTATCGAATAATTCTTTTGATACCGTCTTTAATGACCGGAACATTGAAATTAATGAGAAATCCCAACCGCCGCTCCAGCAA
>JAFGJB010000101.1 GCA_016929295.1 Candidatus Zhuqueibacterota bacterium
GAGCAAAATCGCCGCGATATACTCCGTTGTTTTTCCCTCGATGATGGTGCAGAAATCTGGCGCCGCGGTTATGACGTATTTATCAAGCGTAATCATGGCATGTCGCGCACAACGCCGGCCGTACAGGACAGCTATGTCGTCACCATTGGCCCCAAATGTCATGTCATGTGCGTTACGGCCGATTCAGGTGCTTTCAAGTGGGGCATTGATATTGAAAAGGAGTTTGGCAGCGAAGTACCGTTGTGGTATACCGGACAATGTCCGTTAATCGATGACTCACTGGCCGTGATCGCCACCGGAGGAAGTGCGCTGCTCATCGGCGTGCATCTGGAGACGGGCGCGATCGTCTGGCAGACGCCCAATCCGAACGGCTGGAAGATGTCGCATTCGTCGGTCATGCCGATGACTCTGTTTGACAGGCGTTTGTACGTCTATTGCGCGTTGGGCGGCCTCGTCGGCGTGTCGGCCGATTCCGGCAGTGCGGGACAGGTCTTGTTTGAAACGACGGAGTGGTCGGCATCGGTTGTCGCACCATCGCCGCTGCATATTGGGGACGGCAAAATCTTTGTGACGGCCGGCTATGGCTTCGGCGCCCGGCTGTTTCAGGTGCGGCAAGAGGATGGGACCTTTGGCATCGAATTGTTGCAGACGTTGAAACCGGACGAAGGACTTTGCGCCGAGCAACAGACGCCTCTTCTCCACGATGGCCATCTGTTCGCGATTTTGCCCAAGGACGCCGGCCCGCGCCGCAATCAGTTAGCCTGCTGTCCGGCTGCAGAGCCGGGCAACATCATTTTCACCAGCGAACGCGACGAGAGATTCGGGCTTGGCCCTTATCTAATAGCCGACGGAAAATTCTTCATATTGAGTGATGATGGCGTATTGACTCTGGCAAAGGTGAGCACCGAGCGATGGGAATTGCTCGACAGGGCTCAGGTTTTGAACGGGCATGATGCCTGGGGACCAATGGCGCTCGTCGAAGGGAGACTGCTCTGCCGTGATTCCAGGCGTATGGTCTGCCTGGATGTGAGGGCGCAACGATTATGAAGGAAAAAAAAAATAACAATATCTTGACAAGTCTCATCATCGTCATATCGGTCGTTGGATTGATCTATTTTGGTCATTCTGCCATTCGAAAGGATGGTGCAAGTGAACAAGACAATCCGTTCGAATACGATATTGCAGAGTATAAAAAAATCGGCGCTGATCTGCGCACCTATGAAGAGGTCAAGACATTACCCCTGCCACTACAGGCGCCGCATGCGATCGCCGTCGATTTCCGCGATCGTGTGTATGTCGCGGGCGGCGCGCGCGTCATGCGGATCGATGAGGCGGGCGCTACTGTGGATTTGGCCGTGGCGACGGACGCGATTAATGCGATCGCCCTCTCTGCTGAGGGCGACATCTATTTGGCCTTGCGGACGGCCGTGGAGGTGCTCGACTCGACCGGGACGCGCCAGGCGAGCTGGCAGTTATCGGACGGTGCTTTTCTGACATCGATCGCTCTAGGAGGTCGGGACGTTTATCTCGCAGATGCAGGCAATCGAGTTGTCTGGCGATACGATGTCAATGGTGCGCTGTTGAACAGGATTGGTGAAAGGGATGAAGCGAGGGATATCGTCGGATTCCTCATTCCGAGTCCCTATTTTGATGTTGCCATTGATCCGGACGGTTTTTTATGGGCGATCAATACGGGGCGACATCAATTTGAGAACTATTATCCCGACGGGGCTCTCCGATCGTCCTGGTCAAAATCGTCCATGTCCATCGACGGATTTAGCGGCTGCTGTAATCCGGCGCATGTAGCGATTCTGCCGGACGGCTCTTTTGTCACGTCGGAGAAGGGCCTGTTGAGAATCAAAATCCACAAACCAATCGGTGAGTTTGATACAGTTGTTGCCATGCCGGATCAGTTTGATCCCGATACAAGCTCTCTGGACGTGGCGGTCAATTCCAGAGGGCAGATCCTTGTGCTCGATCCGCAGCGGGCTCAGGTGCGAATCTTTCAAAAAAAGGAATCACTGTCATGACGAGTCGGAGAGAGTTCCTGACCAGAATTGCGCGCGTTATTCTCCTCGTTCTTTTTTCATTGGGGGCGTTGCGGGGATTTCGACTGAAAAAGATCTCTAGCAGCGCTACGAGCGAGTGCGGCGTCAATGCGGATTGTGGGAAGTGCAGCAGGCTCAAGGGTTGTCAAGAAGGCGTGCGGAGAATCGCAACTGTGAACAGGCATAAAGAGCCTTGCAATCGCCCGCGGTCCTTTCGCGGAGGTTTCTGATGAATGATAAAACGAGGCGTGATTTTCTCAAATCAAGTGTGACTACGGCGACCACTCTGGCTCTGGGAGGAATGGCGGGATTTGTGGTCGGAAAGTCTGGCAAGGGCGATCTCGTTTGGCAGCTCGATCCGAATATTTGCATACAATGCGAAAAATGTGCGACGAACTGCGTGTTGCCCGAGTCCGCCGTGAAATGCGTGCATTCCTATTCCATGTGCGGATATTGTGATCTCTGCAGCGGCTATCTGGAGCCGGGCGCGAAATCGCGCGATACGGGTGCTGAGAATCAACTCTGTCCCACCGGCGCCATAAAAAGGACGTTCATCGAAGATCCTTACTTTGAATATCAGATTGATGAGAAATTATGTATCGGTTGCGGCAAATGCGTCAAAGGCTGCGGCGCATTTGGCAACGGCTCGCTTTACCTGCAGGTGAAGCATGATCGCTGTTTGAACTGCAATGAATGCTCCATTGCACGCTCCTGTCCGTCGAACGCCTACAGGCGCGTGCCGGCGGAGACGCCATATATTCTACGCGGAGAAGAAGCAGACAGATATGTTGCACAAATCTAGTGTTTCGATATGACCAGACAGCTCAGTTTCATACTCATTGCGTTCGCCGTCCTTGCAACGACGGCCGCACAAGAACCCATCCAGAGGTTTCCGAAACCCGATTTTGAATCAGGTTATGAGCGACCCATCATGCAGACGCCGGCCGGTCGGGAGTTGGCGCTGGAATATGTCGATGTGGTGGTGCTCATTGCGGCCTTGTCATTGGCATCGTACTTTGCCCTAAAAAAGCGATCCCGGCGACATCTCTTCATCCTGATGCTGCTCTCGCTCATCTACTTTGGGTTTTGGCGCAAGGGCTGCGTCTGTTCTGTCGGTTCAGTGCAAAATGTCGTCTTGGCCATGTTTTCAAATTCCTATGCCATCCC
>JAFGJB010000004.1 GCA_016929295.1 Candidatus Zhuqueibacterota bacterium
ACGGTTTCAGTCGTGTTCGAACTCCTCGGCGCGGCTGTGGCCATCTCCATGGCCAAAATCATCAGCCTGGGGCAGAACATGGGAGAGCTGGTCACTTATATTAATACAACGAAAGCGCTGGCGATCGTCTTCGGCATCCTCGTGTCCGTCATCGTCGCCTTTACGGCCGGCGCCATCCTGCAGGCCATCGCGCGGTTCGTTTTCACATTTGACTATGAGAGACGTATCAAAAAGTACGGATCGATTTTCGCCGGCGTCGCCTTTGCCATCATCATTTATTTTGCCCTGATCAAGGGCGCCAAAGGCTCTTCCTGGATGACCGACGACACGATCACCTGGATCATGCAACACTCAACCCTGATCCTCGGCGGCACTTTCGTCGTCTGCACAATCTTGCTGCAGCTTTTGAACTGGCTTTTCAAGGTGAACGTGCTGAAACTGGTCGTGCTCGTCGGCACAGCGGCGCTGGCCATGGCCTTTTCCGCCAATGATCTGGTGAATTTCATCGGCGTGCCGCTGGCCGGATTTCACGCCTACAGACTGGCGCTGGCGAATCCGGTCGATCCGCTCAATACATCGATGGCGCCGATGGCGGGCGAGGTGTCGACCGCCACATGGATGCTTCTCATCGCCGGCGCCATCATGGTCGTGACGCTCTGGACATCAAAAAAAGCGCGCAGTGTGGTCCTCACCTCGGTCCGTCTCGGCCGTCAACAAGAGGGCTATGAGAAATTTCCGGTGCTTGGCATCACGCGTCCGATCGTTCGGTTTGGCATTGCCGCTGCAGCATTCTGCAACAAATATCTGCCAACATCTTTTGTCCAGTCGATCGCCCGCCGCTTTGATGCCTCCGTCATCGACCACAAATACAAAAAGAAAAAAGACTGTCCCGAGTTCGACATCATCCGCGCATCGACGATATTGGTCGCAGCGAGCGCCTTGATCGCCTTCGGCACCTCTCTCAAGTTGCCGCTCTCCACGACTTATGTCACCTTCATGGTCGCCATGGGGGCGTCGCTGGCCGACAGAGCATGGGGACGCGAAAGCGCCGTCTATCGCGTCTCCGGCGTGATCACCATCATCGCCGGCTGGTTCTTCACTGCCTTCATCGCTTTTTCCGGGTCATTCATCTTTGCCTGGCTCATTCATTGGCTACGATTGGGGGGCATCATTGCCCTCTGTCTGCTTGCTATCTATTTCGTCATCAAAACCCATCGAATTCATCAGAAGAGAGAAGCCGCTGAAAAGGCGGTCGATGATGGTCTGGAGCATCTGAGTTACGAAGACAAGCTGACGCAGGAATGCACGCGATTTTTCACCAATGTGAACAAACTCTTTTCCGATATCATCGATGGTGTCCTGACTGAAGATGCAAAGGCATTGAAAAATGTACATCAGGATGCGCGCGCATTGAAGAAGAATAGCCGTGCTGTCATCTCTACGCTGATTTCAGATATTCAGCGAGAAGTGCCGCACATCGAGCTGAGTCCGCGAATCGTCGCCGCCATCGGCAGCGTTGGCCGACACATCGACGACATGGCCGAGATGTGCTACCTGCACATCGTCAATCAGCACAAGCCATTTAGCCAGGAGCAGGCCGAGGATATTCGTCAAGCGCACGAGACAGTTAAAAAATATCTCGAAAAAGGCATTGCCCTGATGGAAGCCGATGATAACGCCGGCATCGCCAAAGCCGTTCACAATATAAAAGGGATAAATGAAAAAATCGCCGACTTGAGTCGCGACCACATCAGACGAGTGAAAAAAGGCGAGGCCAAGACGCGGCAGTCCATGCTGTTTTTCAATATCCTCATTCACTCTGAAGATATCGCGGAGGAATACGTCGAGCTGCTCAAGGGCTATAACGAAACATTTGCAGCCGAATAAATAGCCGGCTGCGTAATGAAGTGATGATGAAGCGGATTTTTTATTTTTTCTTTCCTCTTTGCGCTTGGGCGAGCGTCACAATGGAACAATTGGCGCCGATGCTGGATGAAATCTCCGCGGACTATCTCCAACAACACGTTTTAGCCCTCGGCTCGGATGCCATGGAAGGTCGGGCGACCGGCGCCCGCGGCGAGCGGCTGGCGGCGGACTATATCAGATCAAAACTGAAAGAATATCACATATCGCCGGCCAGCGGCAGGCGCTCCTACTTGCAGAACCTACCACTGCACGGCAGTACACCTTTGCCGGCATCACAATTGACAATTCTTCGCAAGGATCAAGTCCGGAATCTCGCCTTGGGGTGGGATTACGTGCTCTATAATACGGGTTCCCAGACCTTTCTGCCGCAGCCATTGCCACTCGTATTTGCAGGATTTGGCATCGTCGCACCGGAATTTGATTACAATGACTACCAGACTGTGGACGTGACGGATAAAATCGTCGTCTACTTGTCCGGTGAGCCACGCTCCAATGATCCGGCTTATTTTGATGGTCCGCAGCCGACTATTTATAGTTACGCGGAATCAAAAGAACGAATTGCCATTTCGAGAGGTGCTCGCGGCTGCATTCTCATCCAAAATCCGTCTGCAAGCCAACCCGCATGGGAAGACCTGATGAAAGAATTTTCGTTCGAGGATGTCAGGCTTGCCTATTCGGCCACGGATATTTTCAGCGCCCTCTTTCATCCCGCGTCCGCCTCTTTGCTGTTCGATGACAGCAGCTACTCCCTCGAACACATTTTGCAATGGCAAGGGGAAAATTTGATGTTCAGCTTTGAGCTCGCCGTAAAGCTCTCTTTTCGGGGAGTTTTTAAAGAACGAGATTTTTTCTCACGGAATATCATCGGCCATGTTCGCGGCGCTGATCCCTCTCTGCGAGATTCTTATGTCATCCTTTCGGCTCACTACGATCATCTGGGCATTGGCGCACCGGTTCGCGGCGATTCAATTTACAACGGCGTCGTAGACAATGCGATTGGCACAGCGGCGCTTCTTGAAATTGCCCGCACATTGGCAAAATTTCCGCCAAAGCGCAGCGTCCTCTTTCTTTTTTTAACCGGCGAAGAGAAAGGGGTGCTCGGATCCACCTATTACATTGATAATCCGGTTGTGCCACTCTATAGAACCGTTGCCAATATCAATATCGATGGTCTCGCCATTTTTGATACGTTCAGGGACGTCATTGGATTTGGAACAGAGCTTTCAAGTTTGCACAAGGCTTTGGAAAAAAGTGCCGAGATGATGGGCCTGTCCGTCTCTGATGTACCATCCGACTTTACGCATGTAGAATCATTCGCCCGTTCCGATCAGATCTCTTTTGCCAAAGCCGGCATTCCGGCGGCGCTGGTCATGGAAGGAGTGAACTATGACCATCTCGATGAACAGTCGGCCATAAAAAAGCAAATTGAGTGGATGCAGACCATCTATCATTCGCCATTTGACGATCTGAACCAACCGATCAATTGGAGCGCCGCAGAACAGCATTGTCAATTATTATTGGCATTTGCGTGGTATGTAGCCAACCATCCGGAAGAACCGAGCTGGAAGCCAGGCACTCCCTACTTGACCACACGACTGCAGTCGATAGCCGAGAAAAAATAGTTGTGAAATTTGAGGCGTTTTTGCAAAAGATCATACTCATCATTCTCGCGGTTCTGAATTTCGGCTGTTCGTCCGTGTCGTTGCAGAAATCGACCAGGCTCAGAATAAAAGGTTCTGATACCATGTTGCCGCTGGTGCGTTTTTGGGCCGAGGTCTATATGATCGAAAATCCCACTGTCTCAATCTATGTCGAGGGCGGTGGAACCGCGACCGGCATGCAAGCGCTCGCCCGCGGCGACATCGATATCTGCATGGCGTCGCGCACGATCCTCCCCAAAGAGGCACAACAAATCGTCAACAGATTTGGCACTGTCGGGGTCGCCACTCGCGTGGCGAAGGACGCGTTGAGCATATATGTGCACCCGGGAAATCCGGTCAAAAATCTGACGATCGAGCAGGTAAGAGATATTTACAGCGGCGCGATCAGATCATGGGCGAGCGTCGGCGGCGATGACGCACCGATCCAGCTTTTGAATCGGCTGCCCACATCCGGCACCTTTGCCTATTTTCAGGAGCATGTCCTCGAAGGGGGCGCGTACAGCACCTCCGGCACCGCCTTGCCCACAACCAAGGCTTTGATCGAAACAATCGCCAGGAATGAAGATGCGATCGGCTATGGCGGCATGGCCTTTGAGACCGATGTGTACCACTGCGACATCAATGGCGTGGAACCATCCAGAGAAAACGTGCTGAACGATTCATATCCACTGTCGCGCTATCTCTATTTGTACACCGTCGATAATCCGCAAGGAAAGACGCGGGATTTCATCAACTGGGTGCTGAGCGAACATGGGCAGGATATTGTGAAATGGGTGGGATATTTTCCCATTTGGCAAAATGAATCGCTCCCTTGATGGCTCTTGGCCTAGAATCGAACTTCAAAGGCCACTTCGAATGCTCCGGTTGTCGTCATGTCCGCCTTCTCATTCCAAAGCACATCATAATCAAACAACAGTTTATTTTGTCCGGTAAAGTGATAGGCAATCCCGGCAATTGTGCGATGCGTTTCTTCTTCGCCGGCGTTGCCGTTCCAATAGTCGTAGCGTCCGAAAAGGGAGAATTGGCGAGAGAGCGTCTTGCATTCGGCAAAAATGGAATAACCATGATGCGATTTCGCCCTGTTGGTTTCATCGACATAGTGACCATACGAGTTGCCGACGCCGGCGAAGAGCTGGGCCGTCAACACGAGTTGCATCACCTCGTAAGAAATCATACCACTGTTCAAAATCCACTCAGGAGCGGCCGCCGTGTTGCCTTTGCCCCGGGCGCCGTTATAGTGAAGTTGTAGACCCGGAAGAG
>JAFGJB010000005.1 GCA_016929295.1 Candidatus Zhuqueibacterota bacterium
TCGGTGGTTGTGGTGGCGACGACATTATCATCGCTGTCGTAGAGGGTGATGGTCAGGTTCGGCAATGGAGATTCGCCGCTCTGATAGATACCGTCCTTGTCAGTATCTTCCCAGACCGTGCCGGCGATGGAGCCGAGCTCGACGAGACCGGCATCGATGGTGGGATCGTTCTCACCGGCATCTAGCGAGACAATGTGCGAGCGACCGGTGGTTGGATCGGCATCGCTGTCCTTTGTGTCGTCGCTGCCTTGATCTTGCTTGGTAAATCCCCAGCCAACTGGCGCGACAAATTCGACGATATAGTCGCCGGGAGCCAGATTGGCAAAGCCGTAGATGCCGCCGCCGGCCGTGGTTGTGGTGCCAAGCAGGGTGGTACCGTCGGATTTGTAGAGATTGACGGTGACACCGTCCACCCCGGGTTCGCCGGCGTCCTGGATGCCGTCGTTGTTGAGATCATCCCAGATATAGTTGCCGAGGGAGGCGGATTCGACAATGGTCGCGAGATAATCTTCCACTTCTCCGTTCGGCGCCAAACCGGTCGGCTGCTCGGCGGCAGCTGCATCGGTGCTGACGCGGAAGCGGGCATAGGTTGTTAAGGGCGCATCCTGAGGAACGGGCCAGGAAAGCGTTACCGTCACCGATGTTCCTCCGCTACTGTGCGGAATTGTAGTCGTTTGTTTCTCATTGGCATCTAGAAAATCGCCGTCGCCGTTCAAATCCATATAGCCGACGAGAGTTGCTGTTTGGCCAGTTGTATTATAGACGGAGATATCAACAGCGGCTGTTTCACCTCTGGCAAAAACGAGAGATGTCAGTACACCGTCTTCATCGTCGCGATTATGGGTATCGTCGCCATTGGCATTGGTGCTTTGATAGCCATCGGTTTCAGCATCTACATCGTCTCCCAAGCGGAGGTTTGGCACAATAATGTGGCGCGGGCCGTTATCAGCGAATAGCGTATTATAATTGCCGCTGGCTGTGCCGGCTCCGGTATCAGGGGCATCGCCAAAATCGAGTTCATTTTCCTCGCAGGGAATATCGAGGGGTTTATGTGTCAAATTAAAATCAGAATGGACATTGATATTCTTTGCAACGATAGCGCCTTCGAAAGTGGCGGGATTGTGGTATTCCATATCACTGGTTGGGGCGAGAATTGTACCCATGAAAATCGAGGCGTCCTTGTTGATTAAAATGTCTGATACATTGGGAAAATTAAAGACAACGCGCTCCGGGCGCACATTGGTGAGACGGATTTCGCTCTGTGAGAATTGAAAATCACCAAGTACATTGATAATAAAGGCATCATCCATGCCCGCGAGGCCGATGAGCTCAAGGACATCACTATTATAGTCGAGCGATGTTATTTCAACAACGGTGATATTATCGACGCGATTCACTGTTCGGCTATCATTGTCACCGAGAACGCCAAGCTGGATATCAGGTGCTGAATTGCCATAACTCGTCCAGGCGTACAGGGCATCGTCATTCGCCTCATCGAGGCGTGCATTAATATCGGCATCCGGTGTTGGATAGCCGGCAATGCCGCCCTGAGGTAAAAAGTCTTTATCAGAATAAGCGAATGCTGCCACGTCGCCGTGCACCCAGACAGTACCGTTAAAGAGGCCGTCGTCGCCGGCTTTAGCGTTGGTTGTGCTGGTGAGGTTTGCGCTGTAGCCGACATCACCAATGAGATCGGTGGCGCTGTTGATGATGATCGAGCCTCCTTCAACGCCAAAGATCGCGAATGTGCCCGCTTCGCCGAGACAGCTGTCGTCCGGAAAATAGATTCCGTTGTGCAGTCCGGCGTCAATGGTCAGATTACTCTGGCCGGAGGTGAGAGTGATCAGCTGTGTGCGCCCTGTTGTGGGATCAGCATCACTATCGAGCGTTTCATCTACGCCTTGATGCTGCAGTGCGAGCGTAAAACCGGATGGTGGTACAAATTCGACGATATAGTCATCGGGCGTGAGATTATCGAACAGGTAGGCGCCGCCGCCTGAGGAAGTCGTGGTGCTGACCAGTGTTGTGCCGTCTGATTTGTGTAACTTGACAGTGACACCATCAATACCCGGCTCGCCATCGTCCTGGATGCCGTCTTTGTCTCTGTCGTACCAGATACGGTCGCCGAGAGAGGATGGTTCATTAATTGTGACAGAATAATCTTCAATCTCGCCGTCTGGAGCGGCGCCGGTTGGCTGGCCTATCGCTGTGGCATTTGTACTGAGGCGGAAGCGTGCATATGTGGTTGATGGCGCACCGGTTGGAATATCCCATGTTAGAGTTACTGTGGTTGATATGCCACTTGAACTGTGCGGTATAGTCGTGGATTTTTTATCGCCAGAATCAAGGAAATCACCGTCGCCATTCAAATCCAAATAGCCGACGAGCGTCGCTGTTTGGCCAGTCGTATTGAAAACAGAGACATCAACATTGGCAGCGGTGCCCTGCACGAATTCAAGGGGTAACGAGAGACCATCTTCATCATCCGGTGTACCATTGAGATCATCGCCATCGGCATCAACTGTCGGTTGACCGTCATTATCCGGATCAATAGTAGCGCCAAGCCAAAGATAAGGATTCAATACATGTCGTGGTCCATCACTGGCGAACCGGGTTCCGTAACTGTCAGGGGCGTCGCCCCAGTCGTTCACTTGATACCCATGATACTCTAGCTGGGCGTCGGACTGGAATTTGACGTATTCGCATCCTGAAATCATTGCTCCGGCAAAACCATGAAATTCTGCACCACGATAGGGAGCGAGCATGGTGCCATACACTTTGTTGTCAACATGCGATTTCAAGTCGTTACCTGCGCCCTCTATGACGATTAAAACATCACTCGCTCCGGCAGGACCGCTTGCACCCACCGTATCACTGCCTCCAAGATTTATTGTCCCCTCGACAATGACGATGAATTTGGTAATCGTACCGGGCGCCGGATTGAGAATGAGAGATTTCGTAATGTCGCCGGTAATACGGATAACATACTGCCCGCCATGTGTGGCGGTAATTGTTGTTGTTGAACTAATATTTCCCGTGATCGTCTGGTCCGGAATCAGCGTGATCGCAGTGTTATATGCGTCCATGGCCTCGCTGAACGCTTGAACAACCATGGCGTCAGCAAGCACGATGCCTCCGAGTGCGTTGCTTGTCTCGCCTGCTAAGAGTGCCCCTTCTTCGGTGTAGGCAATGCCATGCAATACTCCTGGAGACTCAAATTTCATGTTGTAGCTCGGTGCGGGAGAGCACGCGTCATTATTGCCAACGGCGGCATTGCCAAAAACATCCGCATTATGAAGGTGTACCTGGCGGCCGACAATTGCGAACTGATTTGCCATGCCAAGATCAATAATCGGCTGGCTGGAGAGTGATATCCCTGAAAACGCGAGAAATATAATCAATATTGTCTGGAGACACGTAAGCTTGTGACCATTTCTAGCCAGTCGTTCCGTACGGCTTACATTTTTCGGCTTCTTATTGTTGAAATGTATCATATCTAATCCCTTTATTTTATTTTGCGTCTAATAAAATTTTAAGGGACGACTTTTCTCAAAAGTTATTATGTAATGCTCCGCTCTTCTGTTTGTAAGACGATGCTCAATATGAATAGCATATGAAATTGTTATGCAATTTGATAATGGACGCGCAAATGATGTCGGTTATTTGAGAGTTCATCATCCATGGCTTGTGAAAACCTGAGAGCTTTCCAACTGCTCATAATCTCTTGTCATCCTGATGGTATCATGATATTTCCTCCTTTTTTCCTCACCTCAAGCATTAAGTGCTATTATTTGTTATCGTTGTAAAATGAGTTTAATTTCACAAAATCATTCCGCTGCTATCGTGTGACCAATGCACGCCCACTTTGGCGTTTTACTTTTTGCTTTTGTATTACAAAATTCCAAGTGCTATGAGTAGCACTGAAGCCGCAAAGATGTGGAAAAATCGCGCAGCAGATTCTATGTAGAGATCCCATGCTGTCGAGCCTATAACATTTCCTGCAAGTTATGTAATAAATCGCGCATAATTTGGATGACCTTGTGTGAGAGCTCCGATTCTGCCCCCCTTCGACTCCGCTCAGGGTGACAGGTTGGTTATTTATGTTCTTAAAATAGGATGCTTCGACTTTGCTTCCAGAGATTAATGCGTACTTTTGTCATCCTGAGCGGAGTCGAACGGGGGACAAGCACCGAACTTAAATAATCGACGGATTTTGTTTAACAGCGTGTTTGCGGGCAAACTCTTGCGGCGTGCAATTGAATTCTTTATGAAAAACTTTGGCAAAATAGCTTGGATTGCTAAAACCGACGCGATAAGCCGTTTCTGATATTGAACAACAATTACTTTTCAGGAGTTGTGCTGCCCGCTGCAAGCGAACGGATTGGATCACCTGAACAGCTGGTTTAGCTAGAATACGGTTTAGTTTCCTGGAGAGCTGCGATGAACTGAGGCCAACAGCCATGGCTAATTTCTCGACATTGAACCTTTCATCGGCAATGCTCTTTTCAATGGTGTAGCGGACTTTTTCGAGAAATTGCTGATCAGCTGATTTAGCGGTCAATTCACTTGCTTCTAAATTGAGAGATGTCGCGAAGGTCTTTTTAAGTCTGTTTCGTTGCAAGATAAGGCTACTGATACGGCCCAGGAGCATGTCAGGTTTGAACGGTTTTGTGATATAATCATCAGCACCGATCTGCAGCGCTTTTAATTTTGATGAATCATCTGCGCGAGCCGTCAGCACAATAATGGGAATATGACTTGTCCTGGCATCGGCTTTCAGCGCTGTTGTGATCTCAAAGCCGCTTTTATCCGGTAACTTTAAATCACACAGGATGAGATTGGGCTTTATCTCAATAGCTTTGCGCATGCCGCTCTCTCCGTCATTTGTTTCAACAACAGAAAATTCGGTCGTGAGCAAATCGATGAGATAAGCTCTCAGCTTATCATCGTCTTCGATGAGTAATATAGTTTTGCGCATCTCGCTTATGAGCAATGGTTGCTGAGTTATTGTTCCTGTCACTTCTTTTTGGTGGATCGTTTTCACCGGCAAAGCAGCTAATTTCGCTTCATCCTCAGTGAGACATGATAACAAATTTAAATCAGAGCCTGCCTTGAAGTGAGAGTAAAGATCGGCCAGTTGGATAGTAAAGGTTGTCCCCTTTCCTTCGATGGATTCAACAGCGATATCTCCCTGATGAATCTGCACGAGCTCCTTCACCATGCACAGACCCAGCCCGATCCCCTCGCCCGGACGCTTGACCGATTTATACGCATGCACAAAACGGTCAAAAATATGAGGTAGGTCACCAGTCGGGATACCGATACCATTATCCGAGACGACAAGTTTAATATTATTCGTAGGTCTTGTTTCAATGGCGCTTGCAGACTCTACCGATAGTGAGACTTTGATACCACCACCTGGCATGGTGAATTTAATGGCGTTTGATAGCAAATTCGAAACAATCTTTGTGATCATCTCCGCATCAAAGAAGGTACTGATACTATCCGGCTGCGCTTCGAAATGCAAGGTAATCTGCTTGTTGTCGGCAAGCGAAGAAAACAGTGTCACGATGTTCTTGACGTAAAGAGCCAAATTGCCGAATGCGAGTCGAAGCCTGAGACTTTTCGCGTCTATTTTCGATAATTCGAGTATTTGATCGACCAGCTGCAATAGTACTTCTGCATTTGATTTTATTAAATCAAGCTTTTTCTCTGCTCCTTTGTGCTTTATAAGCTGCTGCAGCTCGTTGACTGGACCGATGATCAAGGAAAGCGGGGTGCGAAATTCGTGCGATATATAATCAAAGAAACGGGATTTGAGATCATTCACGTACTTGAGATTTTGAATTTCCTGCTTGTTGCGTACCACAGTCTGAAATAAATGTCTGCGCAGACTGAAGTGGACATAAGCGAGCCATAGTAGTAAACCCATAAGAATGATCCATAAAAGCGTCGGCCCCCACTTTTGCCACCAGGGAGGAAAGGTTGTGATGGAGAGGATTGCCGGTTTTTCGCTGCCCAGACCGGCTCCATTTTGCGATTTAACGGCAAATGCAAATTGATTTGCATGAATAAATTCTGCGCTGAAGCTTATAGTGGCATGGCTGAAGGCAAAAACGAGTCCCACCATGCAAGAAAAAGTTCTAACACTCCTATAATGTAAGATATAGAACGTTGTGATCACAGATGTGTCGAGTTTCCTAAATATATTGCTGACAAAATTAAGTCTTTCGACCTGGATTGATGTCTGCTCATATCCTCAACTGTGAACAAGGGAGCGTCAAATGATGCAAATTTATGGAACGCCTGAAGATGTGATGAGAAATTCGGTGCTCTCCTCAATCCGCCGAATTTAGTTCATAAAAATATACGAAAATAGTGCCATAGTGCGGAGTGTGAGCTAAACTGATCCGATCCCTCCACCTGAGCGGGCCAGTGCTGCTATGACAAGCCCTACTTCATGTATTGCATTCTCCGCACCTGATAAAAATCTCCGGCGCGGATGGCATAGTAATAGAGCCCCGAGGCGACGGTGAGTCCGCCATCATCTGTCGCATCCCAACTAATGGCGTATTGGCCGGCGGATTGTCTCCCGACCATCAGCGTTCGGATGAGCCGGCCCACTATATCGTATATCTCGATGCAGAATTCAGATGTGCGTGGCAGAGAATAGCAGATCGTCGTCGTCGGATTGAATGGATTGGGGTAATTTTGCTCCAGCGTGAAAGTGATCGCCGGATTGCGTGATGCTATCCCATCCATGCCGGCTACATAGATCGGCTGACTCTGGCTGGATGTGCCGTCCAGATAAACAATTTCGAGAAAGTAATGGCACTCATCTCCGGACCATACATCTGAGTACGAATAGAGCTGTTCAAAGCTGTCTCTGTTCGCGATAATGAGCTTTTCATTTATTTGACAGAATGGATTGCCTGTCCCGCTTTGCCGATAGATATTGAATCCCGCTAAATCATTGCTGGGCGCCGTTTTCCAGAATAATTCGACTGTACTATCTGTGGGCTGCACCTCAAAGCTCAAAAGTTCAATATTAATGGGGCCGGATGACCCGGCATAGTCAATTTGATCGACCCACACTTCGCCATGCTCACCATCCCTCACTTCCATCCATGAGCGGCCAAGAGACCAATACAATGACATCGGCTGATTTGTCGGATCGGTATCTTGCGCGATTTGCTCGCCATCGACGTAGAAGGTATAGATATGCCCGTCTTTGAGGATCCGGACATCGTGATAGGTGAACAGTTCTGCGGAAGAGTTCCATGTTTTGGGAGTGCTGTTGATTGACTGCACCGGGTGGTTTGAACCTGTATACTCAAACCATTTCGCGACTTGGAGACTGTAGGAGTTTGTGCTGTGAAAGTAGATCGTGTATCCCGTCACTGCTCCGCTATTGATATCCCCCAGCCAAAAGCCGATATTTTTATTGCTGGCAATTGAGACTGGTTTAATCCTCACCGTCATATCGATCCGAGTGGCCATCAAGTCGGTTGTGCTGCGTATTTGACGATGCGGTGACGAACCGGAGGTATAGTCTAATTGCAGCGCGCCGTCATCTTCGACAATTGTTCCGGAACCTGGTTCCTGCGCCCATAAGGCGAGGTTTATGCTGTCATCTTTTAAGTCATCGGAAAAATTTTCGATCGGGGCCGTTGCGCCGCAATAGCTCATATTCTGCACCCACACTTCGCCGTACTCACCATCTCTCACTTCCATCCAGGAGCGGCCAGGACTCCAGTACAATGATGTCGGCTGGTTGGTCGGATCGCTATCCTGCGCAATCTGTTCCCCATCTACGTAAAAAGTGTATGTGTGACCATTTTTGATGATCCGAACATCGTGATAGGATAAAAGCTCGGCCTCGGTGTCCCACATTTTGGGTGTACTGTCAAGTGGTTGTACCGGATGGTTCGATCCGGTATACTCGAACCATTTTGCCACCTGCAGACTATGCGAGTTTGTATTGTGAAAGTAAATTGTATAGCCTGTGACAGCTCCGGTATTGGTATCCCCCAGCCAGAAGCCGATGTTTTTATTGCCGGCAATCCAGATCGGCTTGATCCTCACCGTCATATCGATGTACGTTGCCATCAGATTGGCGCTCGTACGTATTTGCTGGTGAGGCGATGATCCGGTATTATAGTTTAATTGCAGCGCGCCATCTGCCTCGACGAGGGTGCCGGAGCCGGCCTCCTGTTTCCACAGAGAGCCATCGATGACGCCATCATCAAAATCGTCTGTCAATGCCAAATATGCTGAAAATAATGGCTGCGTTGTCGCGAAAAGACAAAACAGCAGGACGATCCATTGTCTGCTCGTTTTCAATGCATATTTTTTCATTTTTCTTCTCCTGAAATAGGCGAGGATAGACTCACTCATCCCAGCCATTCGCATGATAAAGTTCAGCTATCTCTGCTGCGTCGAGCACTCTGTTGTAAATGCAAAGATCATCAATCGATCCCGGAAAGCTTTTATAATTCGGATCGTATGCGTTTCTGCCGATGAAATTGCCAAAGACGTTTTCAGTCCAGGTGACGGGCTTACCCCAAGAAGCTTCATTATCGAGGTTGCCATTTATGTAAAGTCGTTTTGTCTGACCGTCATATGTGGCTACAATGTGATGCCATTCATTCAATTCCAATACGGCATTCGAGTAGAAATAAAAACCTTCCTGTCCGTTTTCATCAAACGCCATGAACATTATCTTTCTATCCGTCCCTGATCTTTTTCCGTATTCGATAAGAATGTCGCGGTAATCTCCTCGATGCAAGAACAAATAGCGATACATGCCCGCATCATCACCGGCGTCGGCGATGGGTTTGCACCATAGACTGATGCTGAAATTGGGCCCGGCGTCGATATTGTTGCCGATATCGATGTAATTATCATCCCCATTAAACAAAAAAGCGCGATCAGCCCGGTCAAAGCGATCCGCTGTTAAAACCGCGCCGTAGACTGTTCCATCATGCCCATTGCCGGTTTCATCAATCGCACTGCCATTGAAAGGATAACAGGCGACCAGATTTTCCGTGGTCTGTGTATCAAACGTAATGGATTCGATGTCCGATAATTGAAAAATCTCTTGCCCTCCGTTTTTTTCGGTGATGATCATTGATTGTGAAAAAACCGGCATCGCATAGAGACAGATGACGAGAATCGAGATTATTTTTTTCATTGTTGTTTTCCTCATTTTATGAATGTCATTTTCCTGCTTTGAACCACATTATTGTATTTTACCTGGCAGATATAAAAACCGCTGGTGACTTTCTTCCCCTTCGCATCCACTCCCTGCCAAATGAACGAGCTGGATCCGCTGTCGTATTGTTGTGCATGGTGCAGCACCTGCCGACCGGTGATATCGTAAATGGAAATGTCCACCTGGCCGGCAGTCGGCAACTGAAATGAGATCGTTGTTGTCGGATTGAACGGATTCGGGTAATTTTGCAGCAGTGAAAAACTGCGCGCCAATGCCAGGACTTTCGCATCAACTTTGGAGCACGGCAGGTCAAATGTGATGTCCTGAATCGTGTCAATGTTGATCTCGCTGCGTGTTCCATCACTCTTGTTGATGATCATGGTCACTTGCGAATACGACAATGTCTGCACAACGAGCACGCCAAAGAGCATCAATCGCATCACGATAATCCTCCCTATTATTAGAATTTGTATGTTATGTGAAGTGAAATAGGATAGAAGTAAGACCTGGATGCACTGCAAATCCCGTCTGCGCACAAGCAAGCGCCGTGCCGAATTTGCATCGAGAGGCAACTTTCTCAACTTGTTGAAAAAACATAAATTATGATGATGTTTCCCGGAAAGCATTGATCGGCAATGAGCAGCCATGTTGTCTTTCTGCTACCTATCGGTTGACAAGGTTTATTTTTGGCAACTTGTTTCTGGCAAGAATGGTCGCACTAGGCGACTGTCAGGCGGTTGACAGTTTCGTCTCAAAGATGCGCGTTGCAGCGGGGCGGGTTTCTTCGACCGCAGTGGCGATCGGCAGATAGATGGAAAAGATCGACCCGGCACCCTCTTCGCTTTCAACGTCGATAAATCCGTTGTGGTCGTCAACTATTTTTTTTACGATCGCCAGACCCAGACCACTGCTCCCTTTGAGGTATGAAATATGGCTCTCGAAAAGCTTTTCGCGGATGTCCACAGGCATACCGGTTCCCGAATCTTTGATCTCGATCAGTACGAAATCTCCTGGCGGCGTCGCCGCATTGGGCAATTGCAGACGATGCGCCATGTGCGTCGCGATCGACAGCACGCCGCCATGCGGCATGCTGTCGATGGCATTGTTGATCAGGTTCTCAACGGCAGACTGCATCTGCTCCTGGTCCAACAGCAGGGGCGGACATTCCAGCGCCAGATCGAGATTTAATATGATGTCAGAGGCCAGCCCCAGTTCTGTTTTTGCAGCAATCTTTTCCAGGAAAGGATTTAAATTGGTATTTGTCAGATTCGGCTTTTCGACATCGGCATATTTGAGAAAATTGCGCGTCATCACCCGCAGCGATTCAATTCGCCCCTCAATTTTGTCCAGCAAAGGCGTGACGGCAGGGCGATCATGTCCGTTGCCCTCGACGAGCGTGCGAATCTTTTGCACGATCAGGACGATGGCGCCGAGCGGACTTTTAATGTCGTGACTGATGCGCCGCGCAAACAGCTTCCAGTTTTTTGCTTTTTCCATCTCTGATTCGAAAGACAAATCCTTGAATGTCGCCAGATAGAGTCGCCCGGTGCAGCGAATTCTCGGCAGCCGGATGATGTTCACTTGCATATCTCTGGCTTTTTTGCGGCCAAAGCGAAATTTCATCTCCAGTGACAGATCTGTTTTTTTCTGAATCCATGTTTGAATCTGCGCGTAAACGCCCGGTGAGGCGAAAATGGTCTGCAGAGACGATTTCGCGGATGCCCGGGCAAAGGTGGGCAGCCATTCCTGGAATTCGCGATTCCAGCGAACGGCCTTGAATTTGGCGTTGAAAATGACGGCCGCGTTGCCTGCTCTGCTGAAAAGATGGACAAAAGAGTATTCGAGAATTTTTTTGTTTCGATAGACCTGCATGAGCAAAATGAGCAACAGGCAGCAAAAGCTGATAGGCAAGGAAAAGATGATGTGATGACGATAGCGATGGTACAAAAACAGGTGGTTCCGTTCAAGTTGATACAGTTCCGGCACATTGTTTTGCACGAGATATCCCATGCCCTGCGGTCTGCCATTTTTCACATAGCTCTTGAAATAAAAAGCCGGGAAGATGGCGAGGGATTTGAAATTGTGACTGATCAAAAGAGCGCGCTCCGAGTTGCCCAACACGAGCTCCGCGATGCCATCCGCATCGATATCCGGACCGCTCGATAGCGATGTATAGCGATGCGGCAGCGAGATGGTCTCTTCCACTTCCAGGTTGTTGATGATTTTGAGCTCGTTGGTTTCGCTCAACACCCAGATTTTGCTCTGTTTCTCTTTCGGCCGGCGGAAGCAAATCGCCGCGATGATGGGGAAATCCATGTCCCGGCAAAGGATTTGGGTAAAATCCGCGGGACGAAAAACCCGAATCTGCGCATTTTGTTCTGAATTGCCGGAACGACGTATGGTGATGAATTCCGGCTGCTCGTCATTGATAAAATCAGCATAAAAACCAAAGGCGCTGCTGAATGCGCCATCCGTGATGCGAACGACATCCGCCAGGCGGGGTTGCGGCTGAAACTCGATGCGGACGAGATTGCAATGGCTGTCATCCAGACCATTCACCTGCATGCCGTTGCCGGGGGCGCTGGTGAGAAAGACAAGCTCGTAGTGGCCGTCGTTGTCAAAATCATCAAAGGTATAGAGGGAGCTAGGCGGCGAGCCGATCAGGCAGGCGCCAATCAAGCTCTTGCTCTCGAGGGCATGCACCATGACGCCGCGAGGCCTGCCGGCCAGACCGGTCGAGATGATGGAAATCAATTCGTTGTGGCCATCGCCATCAAGGTCTTTATGGATCATTTTGATGAGATCGGGATCCCACTCAATGCTCCGCTTTTCATCGAGTCTGGACTGACTCTCGATGAGAAAAAAGTCGGTGATGTGATCTCCCGCCGGATCGATAATGCGGACGAGGAGCGAATCATTGCGCGTAAAAGGAATCAAGGTCTCCAGCAGTCCGTCCCCATCCAGATCAAAAAAATGCAGGTTGCCGGTGACTGAGCTATGGATGTTGTGCTGCCAACGCGATCGATGTCCCGATGAATTGCAGATCACATGCGTTTTCTCCGGCGCGCCGGGCGGAAAACTGACGAGAACGATTTCATCATGACCGTCGTTATTCAAATCGACGACAAATGTCCTGCCGTCGTAAACATCCTTGTCGACAAACTGATGCGGAAAAGCTTTTGGATTGTCTCCCCATGTCGAGATGGCGCCCAGCGTGGCGCTGAATTTGAGGACGAAAGCGATGATATAATAAATGATACACTTTAACATCTGCTACTCGCAATGCATCTGTGACTGTCATAACAGGATAATACGATAAAAGGAGCATTCTGAGGAAAGGAATCTGGGGATCCTCTTGGCGCGGCCTTTGGCCGCAACCAAACAATGTAACAATTACGAAAAACTAAACGCAAAGGCGCAAAGAGCCGCAGAGGTTCGCAGAGATAAAATGATGTGCCGTGGCATAAAAACTTTCGAGATAATAGATGTACAAAAATTTTGCTAAAAAAACACGATGTTGCCGCCTTGTATAGCGAAGAAGTGAGTCAGGGTGAGGGAGATGAATGAAAGTTGTCACCTTCACCCTCCGGTTATCCAGTCAGGTCAGGTAAACCTACAGGCGATGTTGTTTTCCGTCACTTGCTTCACCTGTTCTCAACCATTCAATACAATGGCAGGTATTTCAGCGAGGTTCTTCACAACCCGATCAGCCGCCGCGAAACTGATATGCCGATTATAGGGCTGGCGCAGCGCAATGCAAAAGCATCCCGCTGCTTTGGCGGACTGAATGCCGCTGATCGAGTCCTCGATGGCGAGACAGTCTCGCGGCGATTCGCCGAGCCGCTCGGCCGCAGTGAGATAGGGCTCCGGATGCGGCTTTTTGCGCGCCACGCTGTCGCCGGTCACGATCGCGACAAAGAATAGCGCGGGATCAAATGAATTGTCTCTCACCTTAGTGAACACTTTATCGACCTGGCGCCGGGTCGAGGTGGTGCACAAGGCCAGCTTGATGCCGTTCGCCCGGCCAGCCTGAACGATCTCCCTGATGCCGTCCTGCGCCACCAGCGGCGACGCGCGCAGCATCTCTTCATAGGTTCGATCAAACGTGTCGCGCAGCTGCTGTTCGTCGAAATCGATGGCAAAATCGCAGCGGATGTCATCCAGATTACTGCTGAACGGCTGGCCGATGAATTTGTATTGATAGTCGTTCGACAGGTCGATGTTGAACGGCGCAAA
>JAFGJB010000102.1 GCA_016929295.1 Candidatus Zhuqueibacterota bacterium
AAGAGAACGATCCAAAAGACGGGTTTGCGTGTCATGTGGCCCTCACTGTGGTCGTGATAGACGTTCATGCTGCTCTATTTGCTAACCTGAAAAAATCACTCACACGAAAACCTGGCGCGGCCTCTGGCCGCAACCAAAAATATCCAAACCACCGAGTGCACCGAGACCGCCGAGAAAATAAATGAAACAAAACTTTACATCTTTGTAAAAAACGTCTGTTTTTCCTCTGTGGCCCTCGGCGTTCTCGGTGGTTATATTATTTATCTTCTATGCTCAAAAACTTGAAAAAACAATGTTGTAGATTTGTAACACAAAGAGCAGCCTGGAAGAGAGGATTGACATTTTGCTCTGAACTCATCGGCTTGTGTTCATGTTTTGTGAATGAATTCGTCTGAATAGATGCTGCTGAGTGACCAGGCCGCTATCCAATCTGACTGTCTGTTTATCGTATGCATATTGCAGCATGCTGTTGAGGATTTCCCGATGGTTCGAATAATAGTTTTTATCTCTCAGCTCGTTTATTCTGATAGCGTTGAGAGCGGCGTTGGCTTTTTACCACGCAGAAATCCATTTTTCCGTTCGACTATCTTGGTTCATTCTCGCCTCTAAAAGCTATAACGGAAATATAATAAAATAGTTGACAACTGCCAGCACTATTTCACTGCGCGGCATCTATGATCACACGGCGATAGGCATAAAAATTGGGATCACCTGAATCGTGCAGCTCCAGGATTATATGGAGTTCTGAACTGTCCGCAAGTATGCAAGCGAAGGGAAATCCGGATCGTGGACCTGAAGAATGGAAACAACCTGTCCATACGCATTTAGCAAATCATTCAGCATGGTAATATCTGACTGTGACTTTTTCCAGCAGCCGGTAGTTACAATGATTCCTTCAACATCGTATTCGTTACTCTGCACAAGGAAGCGGACCATAGATTGTTGATCGTCCGGGTCAGCGCCGAGGTCGGTCATGTTGATAATCCGTGGTTTCAGTTGGATTCCCTGCGCAAATGCTTGACAAGCCAGTGCCAATAAAATGAACGCTGAGAAAAAAACAGTTTTCATATTGTTCCTCATCATACTTTCTAGTCGTCCTCGGATGAAACGGATTCGGATCGTTCTGTCCCAGCTTGAAGCCTTTGGGACGCTTCTCACAACCCGTTTCATCGACGGTTTCATCCAGGCACCAGTCTGCGCGCTGCTGAAACTCTGCCTGGTAATCGGGACGCCAGCGCGAGATACTCGATCCACCCGGTCCATCGACAAAATGACTGGTCGTGCCATCGCGCCTGAACTGCCCGCCCCAGCTGGGCTGGGTGGGATCATCGGGATCGTTCAATCCACGGTTGGCGCTCACCAGCCACAAGAACGAAGGCGAATCCCCTTCACACACGCCGGTGCAGCCAATTCCCTCATGCGGGTAGACAGCGCAGAGAGGTCCGTGGTTGAAGCGAATGTGCTCATTGACCCACGCAAGGTTCGAAATCGGATCAGAGCCGCCGAACATGCCCTGATAAGTCCTGTTTGAATAGATAATGAATAAACCGGGGAAATTATCCATTAACCAATCGATTGTGTCATCCTGATGGCCGATTTGATGGATGCGCATCTTGCCGAGAAAGGTCTCCAGCTCGGCAGGGCTGCGCGTCTTCTGCACCTTCCAGACAGCTTGCGCAATATTGCTGCAATCGCCCCAGACGCCGATGTAGACCGGCCGGGGATCGGCTTTATCGATGATGGCAATGATGGCTTCCGATGCCTCGCTGTCTTTGCCGGCGCCGATATTGTTGCTGACCGACTTGCCCCACGTGCCACTGCGGCCCTGAAAGGTGATCGCGCGCAATGCCTCGGCGGCAGGATAGATGGGATCGTGCTTCCTCAGGTTCTCGTATACCATTTCGTAGCGGTCGATCATCTCTAGTATGTTTTGTTTCCTGGCTATATTGGCAAACGTGCCTGATGAAGCGATCAAGGCTTCGATGTCAAACTCATTGGCGTACAGCAGAAAACGAACCATTGACTGCATATCATCCGGGTCGCTCTTTTGATCGTTTGGTACATCGCCACCCTTGACAACGCCTATCGGTGGAAAGTCCGACGACATGATCACCCGCAGTCTCGTCGCATCAGCACCGATTTTTGTGCGAGCTACCAATTGTGAACCAAAACTGGAAAACTGAATGGTCATCATGATCATCGTCACAAAGAAAAAGTAATGTCGCATTTATCCACCTCTTCAATCAGGTCGATTTTACAAAATAAAAACATTGACTCATTTTGTTGCTGCCACACTTTAATTTATTCTTGCTTAACCAACCTTACCGCTGCGTCGGCTAATCCAGCCGCAGTCATTCCATAGTTCTTGAAAATATCCAATTGCGTGCCGGTAAAAGTGTATTCATCGCGGATGCCGACAATTTTGCAAGGCAGCGCAATTCCCGCCTGCAGCAAATGAGCGGCGCACGCCTCTCCCAAACCGCCATGCACCAGATGCTCTTCAACAGTCATGATGGCCTTGCATTCCCTGGCAGCATGGACAAGGGCTTCAATATCCAAAGGCTTGATGGTGTGCATACTGACAACGCGACATGAAACACCCTGTCGCCCCAGAAGCTGAGCCGCTAAAAGTGCCTGTACCACAGTCTCGCCGGTTGCAATAAAAGCCACATCCCCCCCATCGCAGATGGTGATGGCCTTGCCGATCTCAAAAACTGCATCGGTTTCATGCACATGTTCGATCGCCCTTTTTCCCAATCGGATGTAAACAGGAGTTTTCATCGCAGCGGCGCATATGATCGATGCACGCGTTTCAAAATTATCCGCCGGAGCGATGATTGACATGTTGTTCAGTGCGCGTAATGCTGCAAAATCATGCAATGAATGGTGTGTTGATCCCAGAGCCCCATAGCTGACGCCGGCGCTTATGCCGATCAACTTGACCGGATGATTCGAGTAACAAACGTCATTTTTTATCTGCTCGAACGCACGGGCTGTCAGAAAACATGCCGGTGAGACCGCAAAGACCTTTTTGCCCGCCGCCGCCAGTCCTGCCGCAACGCCAACCAGGTTTTGTTCGGCTATGCCCACGTCGACCATTTGATCCGGGAACTGCTCAGCAAAAGAGGTCAATTTCCCGGAACCGCGCGAATCGCTGGTGACAACGACGATATTCTTGTCCGTTTTCGCCAGATCGATCAATGTATCTGCAAAGACTGTTAAATTGGCTTTGCCCAATTCTAATTGGTTCATAATACTTGTGACTTTCTGTTTCATCTGGATTATTCCTAGTGCAACATAGCTGCAAGTCAAACGTGAAAAGTGAGATGTTTTATCGCCTGGAACGAGCCTAATTGTTACGTCTCACGTCTGACGTTTCACGTTTCACTCTTTGCTGTTCAAAAAATTGCCAAAATAACAAAACTTTTCAGAATAAACGCCTCACACAAAGACTCTAAGACACAATGAAACATAATCTTAGATCTGGTTTGAAGAATTGTCTTTTTGTTCAGGTTCATTGTCAATTCCATTTTTTCGCAATCAGCATCGCCTTACTTCTATCAGCGCCTGATTCAATTCCTGCATGGCCACTGCGTACTCTGCATCGGTCGGCACATGATGATGCCATGCATGATTATTCTCCATGAAACTGACGCCTTTGCCTTTGATCGTATGGGCGATGATCACGCTGGGCTGTTCTCTGGCAAAGGGAACGCGCTGCAGGACTTTTGTCAGCGCTTCGACATCATGGCCATCCACATGCTGTACACTGCAGCCAAAGGCGGAAAATTTCTCTTCCAGAGGATCGGTGGCGCACACATCTTTTGTCCAGCCGGTAATTTGCAGCTTGTTATAATCGATGATGGCGATGAGATTATCCAGTTTATAATGAGCAGCGCTCAGCAGCGCTTCCCAGTTGGAGCCTTCAGCCAACTCTCCATCGCCAAGCAGCGTGTAGACCTTGTCGTTCCTGCCGTCCATTTTCCCCCCCAAAGCGAGTCCCGTGCAAAATGAAAGACCATGCCCCAGAGCGCCGGTGTTATGCTCAATGCCTTTCACTTGACGGGTTGGATGCCCCACATAATGCGAACCGTGACGACAGTAAGTATTTAAATCTGATTCCGGGAAAAAGCCCTTATCCGCCAGAACCACATACAGCGCCTCGACCGAATGACCCTTGCTTTGAATATAGTGATTTCGATTGCGGGAATCGAAATTTTCAGGCGTCACATCCAATATTCGATTATAGAGTACATTGAGAATGTCAATACAGGAAAGACTGCCGCCTGTATGGCCGGCGTTCGCCTGTTTGATACAGGCCAATATTTTTATTCGATACTTTATCGATTTTTCTTTGATCTCTTCAGTCGTCATCAAATCGCCTCTTTCTTTTGCATTTTATCGATGATGACAGCCAGCAAGATCACAAAACCTTTTATGACTTGCTGCCAGAATGGCGATACATTGAGCAGAACCAAACCGTTATTGAGCACGCCGATAATTCCCGCGCCAATGACGGTTCCTGTGATCGACCCTTTGCCGCCGCTCAAGGATGTGCCGCCGATGACCACCGCGGCAATGGAGTCAAGTTCGTAGCCCAGTCCGGCGTTGGGTTGCGCTGAGTCGAGACGGGCGGTGACCAGCAATCCGGCTATGCCGGCAAGAATCCCGGCGATCATGTAAACAATCACCTTCACCTTGTTGACGTTCACGCCGGAAAGAAGCGATGCTCTTTCATTGCCGCCAATGGCGTAAATATATCTGCCGGTGCGTGTTTTGTTCATAAAGAAGACGGACAGGATGACGACGACGGCTGAAATCCAGACCGGCATCGGTATGCCCCGGAACCAGCCTGTCCCCAGGTAAGTGAAACGATCGCCCAACTGCGTGACCGGAAAGCCTTTGGTGTACAGCATGGTCAGACCACGGGCGATGGTGAGCATGGCCAGAGTGGCCACAAATGGCGGGACTTTGAACCGGGTGATCATCCAGCCATTGAAGCAGCCGAGAAAACCGCCAGTTGCCATGGCGATCCAGATGACGCCAAAGAGAGTGAATCCGACAAATAGATGCACCTCTGTCCATTCGATGCCGTTTTTCAGCAGGCCGGCGGCGACAGCGCCAGTGAGTGCAAGAATAGAGCCCACCGACAAATCGATGCCGCCGGTCAGGATCACCATGGTCATACCGACAGAGATGCAGACGTTCACCGAGATCTGCCGGGCGACATTGAAGAGGTTGTCTTTGGTGGCAAAATTATCTGAAAGAATAGTCATAGCGATGGCCATGAGCATCAGGGCAATCAGTGGCTGCAGAACAGAAAGATCAAATTTACGCTCTGTTATTTTCATACATCGCTTTCATTAAAACCGCAATCAGATAATCCAATATCAGTTTACTCATAATGGTTTTGCCATTTCAAGTTTCGTTATTTTTAATGCTATTTAGGTACTTTTCCAACATCGTATAGCCATCATCGGCAATGTTATTTCTGTCGTCCGCATTATTGGGATCAAGTCCATTCTCATTTTCCCATTCATCCGGCATGCCATCGTGGTCCGTATCTGTTGGAGCAGGGCCGCTTTCGAGCAGTGGCCAACCATCCACATCTGCTTGTGTGTCAATAATACCGCATATTTTTGACGGATCAGCAACATTGTGTTCTTTCTCGTAGCTTTCACCTTCCCAGGTTGCAAAACCGCCGCGCGTCTCTGCTATGATCCTTGCATCCACACTATCTCTTTTTGGCAGAATGGCGCCTGCATTGTCGAGAACCGAACGATAGGCTTCAAGAGCGGTTTGCTGATTCATTGGCATAGCTGGCCAGGGTTTATCAAGCTTAATTTTTTCAAAGGCGATTTTTGTTTGGACACCGCCATTCCAATTATCTGCCGAGACCTCCTTATTGCCCTCAACAACATTATCTGCGATATACCATTTGCCATAATCCGTTTCATTTCGATAGGACGGATTGGCAATGCGGTAGTATACATTACCCGGTTGGGTTGCTGGTCCTGGTTTGTAATAGTTCGCCACTATATTAAATATGGAAAAATCAAATTTAGGATTGCCACTTTGTTGTTTTTCACCACCATAACAACTTTGGTATCCCCAGTTATAAATGACATTATTTCTGTAATCGGTATACCCGGAACCCGATGCCATTCTCGGATTGCGACTGCTGTGGTGCGCCAACAGATTGTGATGATACGTTCCGTAATTGCTGCCCCAAATAGCGCCGAAACCATGCGAACCTTTTACATGATTGGACTTGCTCATACTTTCCGCAATAATGCACCACTGAACAGTCACACTATCGCAATGATAAATTGACATGGTTTCGTCAACACTCCAGCTTGCCGAAATGTGGTCGAGAATAATATGTTTGGTATATCTGCTGGAGACGGCGTCATAATCACCGCCTGATTCGTCGCCTAATCTTACTCTGAGATATCTGATGATAACATGGTCGGCGCCGATATTCAACGGATACTTTTTGATACAGATGCCGTCTCCCGGCGCCGTTTGACCGGCGATGGTAATATACGGGTTCTTTATAGATAACGGGCTTTTAAGCTCGATCGTGCCGGATATGCCAAAGACGACGGTGCGCGGCCCGGTCGCTTCAACGGCAGCTCGCAGACTGCCTTCTCCGCTATCATTCAGGTTGGTCACTTTATAAACAGCGCCGCCGCGGCCGCCTTGCGCATATTTGCCATAGCCCTCGGCGGTGGGAAAAGCCAACTGCCGGGAGTAAAGAGTACCAGCATAACATAACAAGAAAATAAATAGTGCCGATCTTGTAACTCTAATAATCGTCATCTCTATCTCCCTGTGTAGTAGATTAATTTTGGTTTTATAATTTGCGGATTCTGCTATTCAATCTCAATAACAATCCGCTGATACCTCGTCAATGGCGGCGTGCCGTCATCGGTCACCTCGCAGATAACATGGATGGTTTCATCTTTTCCAGCCTCGTCGGGTACAATGAAAGAGGCAGCCTGTTGCTCTGAATTGCGGATTTCAATAGTTCCGTCGTAAGTATCCGCCTCCTCGTACTGCCACCAATGGTAGGAAAGCGTATCTCCGTCCGGATCGTTTGTACCTTGCGCGCTCAGTGTGACTGACGCCCCCGGCCTCGCTTTCACATCTGCGGCATGTTTCAGCACAACCACCGGCGGGTGATTGGCCTCTTTAACCGATTTTACACACCAGTCGGATCGTGACGCAAAGTCATTTTGCAAGGCATCGGTCCAGCGCGCTATCGGTTTAAAATATTCCTGCATTTGAGCCCTATTTTCAGGATAAACCTCTTCCATGTACCTTCTTCCCCAAGCAGATCCTGTATACCATCGTCCTTCAGGATACTGGTAATCTTTGCATGGCACAGGATCGAGCCAGGTGTTTTCACGGACAAGCACGTATCGACCGCCCCAGCCGCCAAAATCCGGTGATTGCATGTTTCTCAGCCCGGTCGGAATGGTGTGCAAAAACGCCGGCGAATCTCCCTCTGACCTGAAATCTCCATCATTAAAATCTATATCACCCGACAGGCCGTGGCTTCCGGGCACGTGAGCCTTGTAAAGTGAACAAAGCGGGCCGTGACCTTGCAGAATGTTTGATTTCATCCACTCTCCCTTGAAACAGGCTTGTTTGTCTTCAGGCAAGATTATATTCCACTGGTAGGCAATGGCCCAGAATTGATCGCTGATGATGGTCAGGATATTATATGTGCCCCAATGAGGCCGGATGTAAGCCTGATACGTCGAATCCTGTTCCCAGATGAAAAAGAGTCGAATCTTTTTAGCGACCTCAGCCATCCTTTCCGGATGCTCTTCTTCAATCGTCTTTAGTGCTCGCGCAATGGTATTGGGTCCGCCCCAGGCTTGCAGCCAAATCGGCCGGTCATCAGTATCGTCCAGCAGTGCTTTTACGACAAGTTGCGATCCTGCTGTCACTTCTTCCATCTCGCCCTCGGCCTTGACATTTCCCAGCGCCGTGTGTTCTCGCAGATATTCAGGCGTCGGATATGATGGATCATGTTTCACCAAGTTTGGGTAAACCTGCGCATACGCCTCCAGGTATGGCTCAAGCCAGTCATCGCCGGCCCATCGGTGCCCCTGCCAGTGGTATTGTGAACTCGATGTGACAATACCCTCAATGTCCCATTCATTGGCATAAAGCAGGAAACGCACCATGGAACACTCGTCATCAATTTCGCCGTCACTTGTGACGATAACACGCGGTTTATTATTCATCTCAGGATTTTGATTCGAACAAGCGCAGAACAAAGCTGCAATCAGAAACGATATAAAGTTTCTCATAATTCTATTCCTCCATATTTCTATCATTTTCACCTATATCATCACTAGCTGCTTGGCAAAGCTGCTTTCAAAATCTTTTCTTCAGTAAATTCACTCCGCGTAAATTCGTCAGTCAGCCTGCCTCCACACAGCGTTATAATCCGGTCGGAGATGGCCATTATCTCAGGCAATTCGGATGAAACGACTACGATGGCCATGCCCTGCAAAGCCAGCTCATCAATGAGCTTGTATATTTCATTCTTGGCGTTTACATCGATGCCACGGGTCGGCTCATCGAGCAACAATATTTTTGGATCGGTCACCAGCCATTTTGATACGACAACTTTTTGCTGGTTGCCACCGCTCAATTTTATGACCGGTTGATTCGATGAGTACGATTTGATGTTCAGCTTTTCCCGGTACACCTCCGCCTGTTTCTGTTCCAATGTCTTGCTGACGACGCCGTTTCTGATCACTTTGCCGATAGATGCCAGACTGATGTTCCTGGCGATACTCATATTCAGAACCAGGCTGTCATTTTTGCGGTCTTCGGGGATGAGCGCCATCCCGGCTTTGACGGCGTCCTCAGGACTGTTGATACGAACCCGTTTTCCATCGATGAAAACAGTGCCGGCGGCCGGCGTCCTGTGCAAACCAAAGATGGTTTCAAATAATTCCGTCCGGCCGGCCCCCATCAAGCCATAGAGACCGAGCACTTCGGATGCATGCACTTTGAATGAAATAGTCTCGAGAAATGCGCCACTTTTGCCGGATTTTTTGAGGGACAGGTTCTCAATCTTTAGGCGAACGTCGCCCTTGTCGTGTTGCTTTTTGACAAAAAAGTCTTTGATATCTCGCCCGACCATGAGTTTGACCACCTCGGCAATTGTTATCTTGTGAACTGGCGAATGACCGACAGCACAGCCGTCGCGCAGCACGGTGACATGATCGGCTATTAGAGTCAACTCATCCATCTTGTGCGTGATATAAACGATGGCGATCCCTTTTGCCTTGAGCGAATGAATGAGTACAAACAGCGTGTTGATTTCACTCTCCGACAGCGCCGAGGTGGGCTCATCCATGATGAGCACGCGCACGTCGAATGACAGCGCTTTGGCAATCTCTACAATCTGCTGTTGCCCGATGCGCAGGGAAGAGATTTTTTTTCTGACATCTGCATCACATCCCAACTTGCGCAGCAGGAGCCTTGCTTTTTCCTGCATGGTTTTGTAATCGATCAGTCCGAGCTTTAATGGTTCCCGGCCGAGGAAAATATTTTCAGCAATGGACATATACGGCACCAGTTGCAGCTCCTGGTGGATGATGGAAATGCCAACCCGCCGGGCATCCGTCGTGTCCTGAAAACTCACCTTTTGACCATCTAACAAGAGCTCGCCGTCATATTCAGTGTATACTCCGGACAGGATATTCATGAGGGTCGTCTTGCCCGCGCCATTTTCGCCGACGACAGCAGTGACCTTGCCGGCACATACTTCAAGATCGACCTCGTTCAGCGCCCGCACGCCGGGAAAACTCTTTGATATTTTCCTGGCCTTCATGATCACGTTATCCATCGTACATTCTTTCAGTGGACCGCCGCAATTTGCAAGGGTACGATGCCGATCTGTCGCGGTATATTTTCTGAATTAATTTCAAGAGCCCCAATGAATGTTATCATTTCACCCGGCGACAGTGAATCGAGTTTGGTGATCACTCTTGTTGAAATCAGCTTGTTCAATTCCGTCGCTATGGCATTAAAAGCCATCGTATTCTCAAATTCATCGATGTCGAAATAACCGGTCGCATCCCGGGCCGCATTGCCGAAAATGTATTTTGTCTGCAGATAGTAATTTGTATAGCCATCCGCTAATGCAACGGGAATTTTTTCAGCTCCCGGCGTCACTTGTTTTGCATGATACTTGACCAGGAAACTAAAAGTTGAAGTGATGCCGACCGCTTTGCCATATTGACGCATCAATGATGCAGGATCATCTGCCAGTTGCGAATCAAAGAGTTTCAAATCGATGGCAGAGGGCAGCACCTGATCCAGTTTGCTGCTCCAGAAATAGTCAACTTTATCTGCAGGATTCAAGTCCTTTACCTTTTCCCCTTCCTTTTTCGCATCGAGGTTTTCGAAATAGACTGAATGGTAGAGGGCTATGACTAACAAACAGGAAATGAACAAGATGCCGATATATTTTTTCTTTTGTGTCTGCATTTTCGCAAGCCCGATTATGTTAATTTGTTAATTCGGCCATTAATTGTTTTGCGCCCAACAAGGGGTGGCTCGGAATCGCGAAATATTTGAAGTAATTGAAATTATTTTACTTGCAACAATTTTCCTGCCTATCCGAGCCCCCCCTTGTCAGGATGAGTGCGAATCTAAAGGTAGCCGGATAAATAAGAAAAGTTAATAGAGCACAGTGTAAATAATCAGTCAGCTTTTCCATAAGCCACGTATTTATCGACATTTTCTTGGGTGACCAGCTCCACTGCCACAGGCACTTTATGATTGAAATCGCGTTCGCCTTTTATGTACCTGTCGGCGTATTCAGCGGCTGTCTTCGCCATGGTTTTGGGAAATTGCATGCCAGTGGCTACAATTTTGCCTTCACGTATGGCATCGACGACATCGGCGGCGCCATCGAAACCAAAGATCATAATTTCATCATCCTTGCCCGCTGCGTGCACCGCCTGGTAAGCGCCCATAGCCATGGCATCGTTGCCGCAAAAGACGGCATCGATGTCCGGGTGCGCCTGCAGCATGGATTCCATGACTTCCATAGCTTTGTTGCGATCGAATTCTCCGGTCTGTTGTGCTGCCATTTTCAGATCAGGATAGTTATCGACAACGCTATGAAAGCCTTTGCTGCGATTCCAGGTATTGTTGTCACCCACCAAACCAAGGAGTTCCACGTAAGTGCCTTTGCCATTAAGCCTTTCCACGAAATATTGCCCCAGGAGTATGCAACCGCTATAATTATCGGAGAGAATCTGGGAAACAGCCATGTCCGTCGCATCGATTTCTCTGTCCATGCAAAAAACCGGAATGCCGGCTTCTTTAGCAGCTTTCACATTGGCGACAGATCCTTTTGCATCCGTCGGATTGAATAAGATGGCTTTAAATCCTGAAGCAATGATGTTGTCGAAATGTTCGGTTTCCTTTGATGAGTTGTTTTGTGAATCAAAAATGATCGCTTCGTAGCCCAGCTCGACGGCGCGCTGTTTGGCCGTTTCCCCAAGAACGACAAACCAGGGATTATTTAGCGTTGAAATGACAACAGCTATTTTTTTGACGTCGTTAGTTGATTTTGAACAGGAAAAAATGAACTGGCCAATTATTAATATGCCAATTATGCAAACAATGAGCTTTTTTGATTGCATTTTACGATCCCTTGTTTTAATGATTAATATAATAGCTCTTGTTGTGTTTTCACAGAATTAACAGCTTTCTTATGCAGTGATTATATCGTCCATTTCGTATAAATCATGTTGCATCAGTTTTATGTTAGTTTAGCCAAATTTATTTTTAAATCACACAATTTACTTTAGCAAAATTAATTTCCTGGTTTCAGAAAATCGCTGTCCCGATCCCGCAAAAGTATTGCGGGACGAAGGATCATCAGCTTGTAATCTGCAAAAATAGTGTCCGCTGGGCAAATCATTGGGCTGCCAGGCAAGTTCGTATTCACCTGCTATTTGATACGTGTTGACTAATGTTTCCAGTTCTTGTCCATGAAGATCATAGATTTTTAATGTAACAAACGAATTGTTCGCAAGTTCGTACTTGATTGCTGTCGCAGGGTTGAAAGGATTTGGGTGATTTTGAAACAAGTTTAATGTTTTTGGAACTAAATCTGATTTTACCTTTTCTACGTCGGTATTATCGCTAACATTTATGATCACACGGCGATAGGCATAAAGACTGGGATCGCCTGAATCGCGCAGTTCCAGGATGATATGAAGTTCTGTACTATCCGCATCTGATGGAACATGTACCACAGGAGCGGCAGTTGTGCTATTATCTATGGTCACGGCTTTCTTATAGGTGCCTGGATCTCTATAATAAAACCATTTGTAGAAAAGCGAATTACTATCGGGGTCAGATGAACCCGCCGCACTAAAATTGACAGTTGACCCGGGGGCTGCAGAGACTTTTAAAACCTGCCTGGTCTCATCACCATTTACAACAGCGATAGGATGATGGTTGGCCTGTGAATAATTACTCGTTATCGACCAGTCCATCCGTGCCTGAAAATCATTGTTATAGCCATTTGACCAGCGGCTGATATCACTCGCGCCAGCTGAGGTGTTACCGTACATATAGTAGGGATCGTACGGGGCATCTTCTCCAGACATACATGACATCCCCCGAATGCCGGCTTTTTTTCCTCGATCAAAGCGGCCGCCCCAACCACCCTGCCAAACCTCGTCAGGATTGTTGAGACCATTTGGGAAAAGATGCAAGAATGATGGTGTATCTCCTTCCGTCGCCCATAACCTGTCCGGGTAAACGGCTCCCAAAGGACCGTGGCTCTGTACATGAGTGTCCAGCCAGTTGTCACTGGGCTGCCAACCATAGACTCCCGTGGCTCTTATGTAAATTATCTCGGGAAAGTTTTTGGCTATCCAGGTTCCTGCATTATCCTGGCCCAGAACGTCATACACGCGAATCTTGCTTATGAACTTTTGTAGTTCAGCCGTAGAACGTGTATTCTGCACTTTCCAAAGCGCCTGAGCAAGGGTGTTGCCTCCCCCCCAGAAGCAGATCCAGATAGGGAGGGGATCGTCCTTGTCAACAGCAGATATTATCAGTTCAGAGCCCGGGCTATCTTTACCTGAGCCAACATCACCCATACCATAGTTGCGTTGACCCAATACGGAAACAGACTGCAGGTACGCAAGCGACGGGAAATCCGGGTCGTGCACCTGAAGATTGGAAACAACCTGTCCATAAGCATTTAGTAAATCATTCAACATTCTAATGTCTGACTGAGACTTCTTCCAGCAGCCGGTAGTTACAATCAGCCCTTCAATATCATATTCATTACTCTGTACGAGGAAGCGGACCATAGATTGTTGATCGTCCGGATCAGCGCCGAGGTCAGTCATATTTATAATTCGTGGTTTTAGTTGTATTCCCTGCGCAACTATTTGAGGGCCCAGTAACACTAAAATTAATGCTGAGATAATAATTGTTTTCATCTTTCTATTACTCCCGAAAATTATTCTTGAAAACTTATTTCTTTCCGAATAAAAAGCTCCTGAATTTTCCATAGACCTACAACATCAGGACTGTGCTACAATCAATTACTTGTGATCAAGGCAGGCGAAAAAACAGATTACTTGAGCAACATCATTTTTTTCACTTGCGAGTCACTGTTGGCTTGAACACGATAGTAATAGATACCTGCAGGGAAATTGGCAGCATTAAAAGTCACATGATGCGTCCCGCTTTTCACCTCTTGATCCAACAGTGTTGCCACGGGTTGTCCAAGTGTATTGAAGACTGAAAGTGTGACGTGTCCTTCTTGCAGAATCTGGAATTCGATGTTGGTACATGGATTAAATGGATTTGGATAGTTTTGAGCAAGATGAAATTTATTTACCAGCGTTGACTTGGTCTCAACAGTGGAATTCGGGTCGGTTGTATTGGTAATCTGGATTTCGTCGATGGCAAGCCAACCCCAGCCACCTTCAAAGGCATCCACAACTTCGACAATAACTTCCATACCTGCAAATTCGGAAAGATCGAGCGTGAACGCTTTCGGTGATTTCGTACTATCAACGCCTTCGGCTGCAATCAGCAGACTGGCCAGCAGTTCATCACCCGTAGCCGATAGTATTGCAATACCACCAGAGCCATCGACGTAACCGTCCTCTATGGCCATGTCAAATTCCGGGGCAATCCGGGTACCGGCCCAACTAGCAGTGGTATTGCCGACAGCCCAAACCGTCAACTCGGCGCCCTCGCCTAACAAGACCGTGGGAGATGTGGCAATCTGGTCATTAGTTGCGAGATGGAGCACATCGCCCCATTGGTTTAGATTGTAGGTATTGAGGTAACTAGACTGACCGCGACCGTTGGTAAAGTCGTAAGGCGGATCGCCTTCGGCGGCGCCAAACGGATCATTGCACGGGCCGTATTGGAGAAGGTCATCCACAACATGACAACCCTCTATAACTGCAGGAAATTGCTCGTCAAACTGGTCGGGCGGTCCAATGGTCCAGGCCACGCCCTCAGTCGGCAGACCGACCTCTCCGCTTGGATCTACTACACCTGTGATTGATTCATCACCAGCAATGTCGGGATCATCGGGAGCAGGTTCCGCGGGTAATACACAGTGTAAGGTAAAACCATGGTCGTTTCCGTCCTCAAAGTCCCAGGAAATCGTATCAGCAACAGCGAGATTCAAAGACATCAACAACAGCATAGTCACTAAAGTCCCTAACGTCTTACGCATGTTCATTGAGCACCTCACTTTTTTCAAGTCAATAATAGAGCTATCCTTTGATAACGTTTATCAAGAGTATGTATTTTTCAGAACCTCCTAATATGACTTGATAATTTAAGTCAATATACTTAATATATCTATAGATACATTAAAAACTACCTATATTTAAGGCAAAATATGCTGAATTCCGAGAATTTAAGAGTTTTCGATAATAATCGTCCCGAGTTCAAACCGTATGGATTTACAGTCGAAAAGTGGACGCCAAAACTTATGTCAAGACCAGACAGACATAATGAAATTGAAATAAATTTATTAACGGGCGGGTCGCTAACCTATTTGATTAATGATAGAAAGATCAAGGTTATTTCTGAGCGACTCGCGGTTTTTTGGGCGCTCATCCCTCATCAAATAATACAGTATGATCAGAATGCGCCATATTTTGTATGCACCATTCCTTTTACTCAATTTATGAGTTGGCAACTCCCCTCCTCATTTATCAATCAGGTTCTGCAAGGAGATGTTGTGAATGCGACCACTGATAAAGAGTATCAGTATGATAAATACTTGATGGAAACTTGGCTTCAGGATATCTCTGCCGGGGATTTAAAACGGATCGTTGTATCATTAATTGAGATGCGCGCACGGTTACACCGATTTGCCCTGAACTCAATGCCAGCTAAATGGGATGAATATCAGGAGGAGGACCATCCATTTTCCATGATTGACCTGGTCGAGAGAATGATAATTTTTATTGCCCGCAATTACACTCGACCAATAAAGAACGAAGATATCGGCAAGGCGGTCGGACTTTGTCCGGATTATGCCAATGCAATATTTAAAAAATCTTTTGGCATGACGCTGAATCAATATTTACTTCAGCAAAGAATTCTGCATGTGCAAAGGCAGCTCTCGGTATGTAATAATAGTATCATTGAAATTGCCTATGAAGCGGGTTTTAATTCTCTAAGCCGATTCAATGCAGCGTTCAGGGAAAAGTGTCATTGCAGTCCCCGAGAATATAGGAAAAGGTATTTATCTATTTCACCAGCGACTGACCTGCCGAGATCGTCTGGAAACTAAAAACGAATGATGTAGTTTCTAATCTTATTTAATCAAATCTTTAGCGAAAATTCCCAACCTGTTTCCACATAAAGATTTTCTCACATTATTAATTTTTCCTTCGTAACTTTTCACTAATCAGCTAAAATAATAAAGTCTCCGGAGAGGGCGTGACTTCCTTTCTCCGGAGACTCTTACGATAAACAGCTATCTATACGATAATCATCTACGCGGAAAATGTCAAGCATTATGACTCTCTTCTGGCCAATCCTCTTGACCGGTTTATTAAGCTATGCCCCTTCTGCCGATATGACCATGTTGTTCTTTGGGATTATTATACGTAAAACGCTTTTGCACCTGGCGCGAGACCGCCGGCTTTGACGTCAAAACAAAAGCGCAACTCTCTGATCAGGTTTTGTTGAAACGATTTTTGGATATCGGTGAACAACTCTATGAGGCCGCCGTACGCCTGGCTGACGCTCAAACAAATTCAAATACGGATATTTTCAATTTTTTGAACTTTTTTCTGGCAAATCATACCGGTCATCCGCTGC
>JAFGJB010000103.1 GCA_016929295.1 Candidatus Zhuqueibacterota bacterium
CGACATAGTCCGAGCTGTCCGTATTCGGATCGCAGACCGCGACGATCTGGATGCGCGGCTCTTCGAGCAGGCCGCCGAGCTCGCGAATGCTCTGGGTGCCCATGCCAATATGGGCGAGGGTGAGCTTGTCGCTCGGCGCGACATATCCGCTTCCTCCCAGTACATGTCGCGGCAGGATGGTGAATGCTCCTGCCGCTGCGGTTGATTCAATAAACTTGCGACGATTGATCTTGGCCATTTCGTTGCCTCCTTTGCAAATGAATGAATTTGTCGCCAGAAATCCAGTGAAGAACATTAGAAAAATTTGATGAAAAAAGCAAAGCAACAAATCTCAAAGGCATACCGTTGAGCCTTTCTTATCCTCGGCTATACTTCAACTACATATTTAATGCGAAAGCCGAACTGCATATATCGCGAATCCGCACCGAAAATCGGAATTAACAAATTCTGGACAAGTCTTTTGGGCGGCGTCAGTTTGAGCTTGATGCCATTGATGCCCGCGAGCCTTTCAATGCGAAAGCCGTTGTTCAGGATGGCCCGTCTGAAGCTTTTTTCGGTGAAGAACCTGAGGTGGCTTTCATCAAGGATGCCCTCCTCTCTGTACCTCCAGTCTTTGGCAAGCAACAGTTCGATGAGGTGAGAGATGTATCGCACGTTTGGAATGGAGCCAACAATAAAAGAGCTATCTGTCATTTTCGCTTTGATGGCTTGAAAAAAGGCATTATAATCATCCATATGTTCAATGACGTCATTGCAGATGATCAGATCAAAATAGTCATCCGGCAGCTGTTGGCAAACCTCCTGAAAAGTTCCGATTAAGACTTTGAGCTTTCTGGACGCGACCTGAGCTGCGCCTTGATTCGGCTCGATGCCCCAATATTCATAATCGGACTTGAAATTGGCGGAGAAATCACCTTCGCCGCATCCTATTTCAAGAATTTTTGTGTAATGCTCCGGCAGAAATCGCACTATTTCCGGTCGAGTTCCTTTGAAGTAGAAATCGGGTCTGTTCATTCTCATTGTTCTCTTTGTGCCCGGCATAAGGTTTAGCCAATTCCTGGCAGATCTAACAGCGATGCTATTCGTTATTATAGAGGAGGCCGGCGAGCACGGCGAACACGAGCACAATGAGGGTCGAGATTTGCACGCCGAACGTGAAGCCGAGAAGTGTCCCGCCGATTGCCATGACCCAGATTGGAAAAGCCACGCTGGTGAGGATGACGTTGATGATTTTACCTTCGCCTTCTGTGCCCCACCATCGCAGGAAAATAGCCAATGCCCAGCACACCATTGCCCAAATTCCTAAAATCGGTTCTTCCGGAGCTATTGACTTGCCAAGCAAATAGATGCTAATGACCTCCGAGGGTATATGAGCGGCCACTTTGCTGAGATAGTCTTTAATTTTGTCGGCCGTGCTCAGATTTCCTTCGGCAGGTTTCGATGGCCTTCCGATGCTACCGTAGAGTATTGCCATTTTTACTCCTCCATGATAGAATAGATTCCCTGATTCTTGGTTTATTTTTTGAAAGATAGATGATGGCATAACGCGGGGATTTACTCTCCATCATATTCAACTGCTCCGATATCGAAGGCTTTGCCGTGCGGAACGCTTTTTCCGCGGATATCACACTCTCCCGGATTCAGATCGTACGACGTGGCCAGGTTCAAACCAGCATCGATCAATGGCGACTCAGCGATCGGCCGATAGTCCGGCAGCGAATTGCCCTGCAGGAGAAGGGGGGAGGTGAGTTGCGTTGCGCCCATATTGAAAAGTCGTGGATCCGCATAAATCCCGACGAATCGATCGTCTCGCCATTCATTGCCGGTCGCCTCCGCCCATAATCGGATATTCGGATAGGCTAAAAACTCGTCGCTTTCTGCCAGATTCCAGTAGCAGTTATTCTCGAATTTCTCATCCTGCAGCTTGTTTCCCGCCATCAGGAAGGGACCATTATAGACAAACACATTATTGAAGAAACGAAATCCTTGCCAGTTGTTCTGCACGCAAAGGCTAGGACCGTTTGGATTACTGTTATAGAACGTATTGTTGTAAATATCGCAGTTGCGGATGGTGCCGCCGGCTTGGCCTCGCCAGATGGCGAGCGATCCCTGGCCGTTTTTGCCATCATTCTGGCTGATGTTGTAGCGTATAGTATTATTTTGCCAGATTTTAGCGGCCCCGAATTCAAAGAGCCCGATGCCGGGACCCTGATTGTCATAGGAGAGACAATACTGGATGATGGAATCGGATGTACCGCCGTCAAGGTCAAATCCGCCGCCGTCCGCAGCATCGGGGGCGGATTTATTGTCGTGCGAGATGCAGTGCTGGATGACAAAGTTGCGGCTGTCCCAGATCCATATCCCGACCGGCCCGTTGCCATGCCACGGCATATCCCAACCGTTATTGAACGCTTCGCAATATTCGATGACGCCGTCTTCCGTCGAAGAAGCGAGAATGCCGTTGCCGCTGTGATTGTCCGTCACCGTCGGATCACCTGGATTGTTTTCGGCGACGCAGTGGCCAATGTAAAGATGATGATTATCGTACCGGCTGCTGTCCCAAATCGTGGTTCCGGTGACGTGAATGCCGGCGAATCCATTATCGTGCGCATAAACATGGGTGATGCGGACGCTGTCGCAGATATGCACCAGCACGCCGGAGTGCTGAAAGCCGTGTACTTCTATCGAATCGACTTTGACGTCCCGGCAGCGGGTGATGAAGAGGCCATCCGCCTCGTTGCCCGCCTTTCTGCCGGCGCCGCTAAAGATGAGCTTTTTGATTGTCAGATAATGGCAACCATACGCTATGAGCCCGCCCTGATTTCCGCCATCGATGATGGCGGGTTTGCCCGTGCTTGAAATGACAAGCCGGCTCCTGGCGGTGGCGGAATCGCCGGCGTCGAGGCGCAGCGTGCCATTGAATTTATGGCCGCCTTCAAACCGAATCTGGTCGCCTGGAGTAAATTTCTCGGCATTGACCCTGGCGATTGTCCGCCAGGCCTCCTCGGGCGCCAAACCAGAGTTGGCGTCATCGCCTTTGGATCGTACGAAAAAGACCCGGCCCTGTTGTTGGCGCCAATGAGGACTACACCCCACGAGCCACACCGCAAAGAGGCACACGACAGAAAGATGACATAATTGCTCAAGTCTATGATTGTGGATGAAAATGCGCCAACTCATGGAGCAACTCCTGGCTACCGCTTTGCGATTTTCAAGAACAGCATCAGATACTGAAAATAAATGAAAATTCCAACAGAAATTCATCACCGTCCACCATGAATTTGCGATGAAATATTAGCGTTATGTTGCAGTGTTATTAATAAAAGGAATTTTTAAACTGATAACGGTATGAGAAAAAATGAAGCACGAGCATAAAAATAATAAATTTGATGTCGGCGGTTATGTTCAGGTAAAACCAGCGAACAGCATTGCAAAATATCTGGAATCGGGAAATAAAACCGAGGGCTGTTTATTTATGGATCAAATGTGGGATCTTTGCGGTCAAAAATTCAAGGTGTTGCAAGTTGTTGATAACTTTTTTGCTGAATCTCACTTTGGCACAGGTTCGGAAAAATCCTCTCTGTACATTCTGGATGGCGTGATATGCGATGGTTCGGTCGAATACTTTAATCACCCATGTGATTGCAGCTGTTATCTTTTCTGGCATGAGAACTGGCTTGCCGAACCCGAGAATGGCGTTCAAGACCAGTCAGGCAACCGGGAAGGCGAGTGAGCCGAAGAAAATCATCCGATCCCGCAGGCTTTTATTACATCCAATTCATCTAAAATATGAGAAAACCGAATTATAGCCAGCGCTAAAAAAAGTCTGAAAAATGTCAAAAAAATTGCTAAATTGACTATCGCGCGGCCATAAGCCGCAAGCAAACAATGTAATAATTACGAAAAGTTTAACGCAAGGCGCAAACGACCGAAGAGGTTCGCAGAGAAAAATGGATGTGCTGCGGTATTGTAAACCTCTCGAGATAAGCGAGGCAATGAAAAATCAATATCATTTCTTCCTGAATCATTGCGTTCTCTGTGCCTTGCGTTGAAAAATATGGAGGTTTGACATGGCATTGAGCAGAGTGACTCTTTTCATATTGGTGATTGTTTTTGCGCAATTCACCACCCTGACTGCTCAAACAAAAGTCTATGTGAATGTTGAGGAGGAAAATTTGCGCAACGCCCCGAACGGGCAAAAGATCGGGGCGCTGCTCGAAAACACCGAGATGATCGCGCTTGGCGAGAACGGCAACTGGGTTCAGGTGCAGGTCACGGGATGGATCTGGAAGGCGTCACTCTCCATGATCAAGACAACTCTCACGGGTGAGTACCGCGCGCTGCACATCATGGTGCAGAGCAGAGAGGCGGCGGAAGCCATCGTCAAAGAGCTGGCCGCCGGCAAGGATTTTGCCGAGCTGGCCAAAGCCAGGTCGAAAGCGCCGAGCGCGCCGATCGGTGGTGATCTGGGATATTTTAACAAAGGCGATTTCAACCCGGTATTTGAAAAGGCCATCACCGGCCTGCAGGTCGATCAGGTGAGCGATATCGTCGAGATGAAAGGCACTTTTAATATTTTCAAGCGGGTCAAGTGACGCCGGACGCCGGCATCGCGTCGCAGACTCTCATCGCCATTCCCGCTTTTAATGAAGCTCCATTTCTCGTCCGGCTGCTGGATGAAATTTCCGCGACTGTGGCGATTGACCATATATTAGTCGTAGATGACGGCTCGAATGATCGGACGGCAACGATCGCCCGGTCGCGCGGCGTCAATCTGCTCGAACATGCGCGGAACAGGGGAAAGGGCGAGGCGATGAAAACCGCCTTTTCTTTTGCCCGGCAGCGAGGTTTTTGCTGGATCATTTTCATGGATGGCGACGGTCAGCATC
>JAFGJB010000104.1 GCA_016929295.1 Candidatus Zhuqueibacterota bacterium
CAGGGCAGCGAGGTGGCGCTCTATACTGCCTGGTACCTGGCCGAAAATTACGGTCGCATCGAGTGGATCACCGAACTGCTCGATAGTAAAACATTTTACATCGTGCCGACGATTAATCCGGACGCCCGCGATTATTACATGCAGGCGGGCAATACGCCGCATTCACCTCGTTCGGGGATGTTGCCGCGCGACGATGACGGAGATGGCCTCATGGATGAAGATCCGCCGGATGATCTCGACGGCGATGGTCACATCGTCACTATGCGTCGCGTCAATGCCCATGGTCGCTGGAAAGTCGATTCGCATGATCCGCGACTCCTGATTCGGGCTGATGCCGATGAAAAGGGAGAGTATGACTATCTCTGCTGGGAAGGCCTGGACAATGATGGAGATGGAATGGTGAACGAAGATGGTCCCGGCTACTATGATCCGAATCGCAACTGGGCGTGGCTGTGGCAGCCGGATTATGTTCAGCATGGTTCGGATCAGTATCCGTTCTCGATTCCGGAAAACCGTGCTGTGGCCGATTTTGTCATGGCGCATCCCAACATCTGCGGCGCGCAGAGCTATCACAATTCCGGCGGCATGATTTTGCGTGGCCCCGGAACAGAGGAAGACGAGACCTACAGCCCTGCGGATCAGGCGGTCTATGAAGACATTGGCAAGATGGGTGAGCAGATGTTGCCGGGCTATAAATACATGGTCTTGTGGAAGGATCTCTATTCCGTCTATGGCGGTGAACTGGACTGGTTCTATGGTGCGCGAGGAATTTATACCTTTACCAATGAATTGTGGAGCTCGTTTGACTATTTCCGCGAACAGGACGACGACGGCGACTGGCTTGACCGCCAGCTGGATGTCTACAGGTTCGACGAGCTGTTGCTCTTTGGCGAAGGCATCGTGCCGTGGAAGAGTATCCAGCATCCGCAGTTCGGTGATATCGAGATTGGCGGCATCAAAAAATCGTGGACGCGCACCGCGCCATCATTCCTGCTGGAAGATATGTGCCATCGCAATATGGCATTCACGCTGCTCCATGCCTACCACTTGCCGCAGATCTCGATTGATTCGGTACAGGTCACCTCTCTGGGCAATGGTCTGTCCCAAATCGATGTGATACTGGTCAATGAGCGAATGATTCCAACGCGTTCTGATCACGAGATCAACAGCGGATTCACTCGTCCTGATTGGCTGATACTGCAGGACGCACAGGTGATCGCCGGATTGATCGTGCACGACCCGCTGATGAATCAAACCGTCGAGCAGAAATTCAAGCCGGAGAGAATGAATATTCGCACCATACCTCCCATGGAGACCGTTCAGGTCCGCTGGCTGGTGGCGGGTGCGCCGCGAGGAACGATTGTTTTTGATTCACAAAAGGGTGGCCTGGTGACGCGCAAATTCTAGCAAGCCAAAATCAGCAGTGGGCGAAAGCCGAATAATAACCTCGAGCACGATGCGAACATGCTGCCGACACGCGTTTTGAAATCGGATTCACTTCTTCTCCTCACCGCCGCCATTTGGGGCTTTGCTTTTGTCGCTCAGCGCCTCGGCATGGAACATCTCGGCCCCTTCATCTTCAATGCGGTTCGATTTGCGTTGGGCGCTGTGGCGATGGCGCCCTTTGCGCTCAATAGAGGCACAACGCCGCCGGAAAACGGCAGCAGGATGGTTTTTGCGGGCAGTATTACCGCTGGTCTGTTTCTTTTTCTCGGCGCCTCGCTGCAGCAGATCGGGATCGTCTTTACGACGGCCGGCAAAGCGGGATTCATCACCGGACTCTATGTCGTGCTGGTGCCCTTTATCGGCGTCATACTCAAACAGACCATCAGCCTCGCTCACTGGATCGGCGCGCTGCTCGCCGCCATCGGCCTCTATTTTCTCACCGTCACTGGCTCATTGACTGTTGTAAAAGGCGATTTATTTGTTCTGTTCAGCGCCTTTTTTTTCGCCGGCCACCTGCACATCATCGGCTGGCTGTCGCCGAAAATGGCATCCAGCCGCATCGCGTTGGTGCAGTTCACCATCGTGTCCCTGCTGAGCTTCATCGCGGCGCTGGCGATCGAGACCTTCACCGTGGCGGATATCCTGGATGCCGCGATCCCCATACTCTATGGCGGCTTGATGTCCGTCGGTGTGGCCTATACGCTGCAGGTCGTGGCGCAGAAAGAGGCGCCGCCAACGCATGCGGCGATCATCTTGAGCCTGGAGGCGGTGTTCGCCGTTCTGGGCGGCTGGTTGATCTTGTCCGAGGTGCTAGCGTTGCGCAGTCTGTTCGGCTGTGCGCTCATGCTGGCCGGGATGTTGGTTTCACAGACGGCAGTGCGGCTCAGGAAAAAGCTGCAATGACGCATCATCTCTCGATGTAACCATAGTACAATCCCATAAAATACGCCAGCGTGAACACCGCGCCATCGGCCAGGGTGTGGCCGTCACCGCCGCTGATGAGGGCGTAAGGATCATGACTCCAGTGGTTGAAAAATCTTTCGTCAACGGGAATGACCTTGCCGTTCACGCGTCGGCCGCGGTTTTCAAAAGTCCCCTCATCAAAATGACGTTGTCGCTCGTCTATACGGATGATGTCAATGCGATGACTGTTGTCATGTTGCCAGTCGATTCGATCCAGCGGCAATCGTTGCAGTGTTTCAATGGCATCCTGCAGCCAGGGGCCGCTGGGTTCGAGGGAATAGCTTCCCCAGGCGTCGGTGAATGATTTGCCGCTGCACGAAGTGGCGTAAACAAAGTTGAAGAACGGATTCATTTCCGCCAATTCCAGACGGCCATATGTCCAGCACGCCAGGGCGATGCGCTCCTGCCACTCCGGATGGGGCGCATATTTGATGAAATTGTAGAGCATCATCATGGCCATTTCATCATCGGATTGGTTTCCCGTCCCGATGCCGCGCTGGGTCTTGGGCAGTTGTGCATTTTGCAGATAGCCGTGATTTTCAACAAGATATTCGGCATATTTGACATATTTTGCATTGTCAGTGATGTGGGCGGCCGTCACCAGATAGGCCAATATGCTCAGTGAATTTAAATTGCGATCGAAAGCCCAGTTCTTGTCATGATTCAATTCATAGGGATTGAATCGCGCCCAGCGCGTCGGTTTGCCATCGTGATCGACCAGTTGAAAGTCATGTTCGAGCAAGTGATCGGTCAGCATGGCGACGTGATGACGGACGCGCGTCTTTTCAGCTTTTGTCTCAGCGACGAGATCATAATAGAGGCCATAGAAGAAATAGTGACCATCGAGCTCATCCGAGCTGGTGTCGGTCTTCCAGTACCATTTGCCGTCCTCACTCACCGGCCAGCGCGGATCAATGATCTTCCACAGCGTGTCCCACTCGGTCTTTCTCTGTATGTCCTGGGCAATGCGATCGTCGTTCGGATTCGCACCGTCGGTTGGTAAAATGGTGCGGGCGACAAATCCCAGCGGCGCCGGATGACTGCCGCCCTGCGTCACTTTGCCCAAAAATTCCAGGGCGGCAAAAGCCTTGTCCGCGCGCGCCTTTGCCTGCGGATCTTTGGTCGCCGCCCAGGCATAACACTCGCCGGCGCCATACATGCTCGTCCATAGTCCATCATTGTCGCTGTCGCGTTGTTGGAATGCGCTTTTATCGCCCGGCTGCAGAAGATGAACGTCCAGTACGTATTCATAGGGTGTACGCCGATGATAACGATCGATTTCATCCTCATACCATGTGGCTTTTTCCGCCAGCGTCAGTGGAATTCGTTCAATCAGGCCGATGCCTTTGGCCGTGGCGAAAAAGGCGTCGCCGCTACTGCTCACCGCGATATCGACGACATAGTCATCCGGCAGCCAGCGCTGTCCCTGCCGATAGGCCCAGTTTTCGCCGTCAAAGCGGATGGCGCCTCTGTCGGTGCCGAACCAGACGGAGTTGTCGCCTGCGGCGGCGATGCAGGTGAAGGCGTTGTAGGGGAGGCCCTCGCTGCCTGTATACAACTGCCAGCGGCCATCGAAACAGCCGACACCCTGAGAGCTCGCGAACCACACTCTGCCACGGGCGTCAAATGTCACGCCACGCACGTTCGTCGGCGCCCAGCTTTTCTCGCCGCTGGCGGGAAAAATAGGCACGATCGCTTTTTGTCCAGGATGATATTTATACAGACCCACATCGGCCGCAATCCATAGGGTGCCATCCGGCGATGATGTCAGATCGTGTATGGTGACAGCGGATTGAACAATCCGGCTGAATTTGATCTTGGCGGCGGAAGGGTCAAACTCATAAATGGCATTGTTCGTGCTGAGATAGTGTGGCGCGTGCAGCCGACCATCGCTGAATGCGCGTTTCAATTCGACTGTCGTGAGGACCTTGTGATCGTGGAGGATGGACAGATATTTTTCATTTGACTTTTCGTACACGACCGTCAGTCGCCCGCGCGCGTCCTCCAGTTGTACTATTTTGGCATCTGCAAAAAAGGTTTCCTGACGCCATCCTTCTGCGGTGAGATAATAAAGGCCACAATCTGCACCGGCATAGATGATGCTGTCATTGACAACGCACACGGTCAGGACCGCCGGCAAACCCTCGCTGATGGATAAAAGCCGTTTTTCTTGCAGAAAAGGATGGTCAGCGGCCGTCATAATTGTTGAGACAAATATGAACGCGAGGAGAGGAAGAAACTTCATGAATAGTCCCGGGTTTGTGGTAAAATTGTTGAGACGATATATACAAAAATTTAATCAATGAATCAATACAAAAATGGCTCGTAACATAATAAATTCAGCGCACTTGCCAGGCGACCTCGGAGCGATGAGTGTGCCAGGCGCTTCGAAGGCGCCTGGCAAGTGTGGTTAAACGAGTTCCAGCAATTTTTGCACAACGACTTGGGGGGAGATCTGCAGGTCACCCTCGTATGGCGTCGTCACGCCGTCTTCGATATAGTCGGCCTGGTAGCCGAGTGGCGCCCAGCGATCCGGGTGCATGGGACGGCGCGACGGATAGAGACCGATGGCGTGGATGCCGAGCGCCGCGGCCAGATGCAATGGACCGGTGCTGCCGGCGAGCAAGCCGTCCGCGGCCGCGATGAAGCTGATCAATTCATCGAGGTTCATTTTGCCGGTCATGTCGTGCACAGATGGACATTTGTGCAACAACTCTGTCAGCACTGCTCCATCCGCGGCCGTACCGGTGAGGAACAGTTCAAATTTATCCTGCGGCAACAAGTCGATCAATTTAACAAAGCTTTTGATGCTCCACTGCAGTGCACTGCCGGCGGAAGTGGGGTGGAGGATGAGGTTGAATTTATGGTCGGCCAATGTTGTCGCCCAATTTTGGGGCAGCGGTTTGTGCGCCCTGAGACCATACAGTTTTGCTATCTCATCGCGCGCATACAAATCCTGTGCGCCCAACGGTTTTAGCAGCTTTAAATTCAGTTGTGCTTCGTGCAGCGGCGATCTTTTTCTCGACAATCGGATCAGTCTGTTGCACGTGCCCCAGTGGAAGCGGCGGTTTGTGGTGCCCAGGCGGAGCGGGATGTGAGCGCGTTTTGCCGCCCGCGCGATAGCCGGTCGCGGAAAAACATGTAAAATGATATCCGCATTTGTGCAGCGCAGCAAGCGCGCCTGTTCATCGGCGGCGGTGTCTTCGACCGTATCCCAATTATAGAACTCGTCGATATTCTCGCAGGCATTGAGAACCGGTTGCGTATAGCTGCGGCCCAAAAATAAAATTTTTGCCTCCGGATACAGTTGTCGCAACACAGCTGCCATGGGCAAGGTGAGCACCACATCACCGATGCTGTCGGTGCGACTGAGCAGGATGCGGGATGGTCTTTTCATTGCGCGATGAAATGCCGGCTTTGTGGACCTGGTTCTTCCTATCAATGGAAAGAGAATACGCATTTCATATGACAATGAAAAGCATATTCTCAATATGACGATCGCCAATCACACATTTCTTGCATATTAGCGACTCTTTCCGTAGGTTTGGTAATGGAAAATCGTGATGACAGGGTGACGAATGGATCGTAAAACGCTGCTTAAAAATCTTGCCAGCGGATTTTTGCCGCTGATCGTTTTTATCATTGCGGATGAAATTTTTAGCTTGATGGTCAGCCTGTTCATCGCCCTGGGAGTCAGTCTTTTCTATCTGCTATTCATTTATATTCGCGAAAGACGCCTCGATAAATTTAGCCTGCTGGATGTCGCCCTCATCCTGGCGCTTGGCACTGTTTCTTTGCTTTTCGACTCACCGGTTTTCATTCTCGTCAAGCCGGCGATCATTGAATTGATTTTTGTCATCCTGATCGGCGTGACGATTTTTACAAAAAATCCGTTGCTCATTCAGATGTCGCAGCGCTACATGAAGGGCGCGGAGCTTGGCGACCAACAGGTTTACCTGATGCGGCGCATGCTGCACGGCATGTTCTGGTTGATGCTGTTGCATGTCGTATTAATTGTTGTTGCGGCCATTTATGTCGGCGATCAAGAGACGCTCGGCTATCGCCAACGCAAGGAGATTTGGGCGTTTGTCAGCGGCGGACTGCTTTATATTTTCATCGGCGCTGTTTTTGTCTGGCAATTTGTCAAAGGCAAGGTGCATCAGCGGGAGTTCAGGCGGCAGTTTAAAGACGATGAGTGGTTTGATATCGTCACACCGCAGGGGAAGGTGGTGGGCAAGGCGCCGCGTTCCTTGTGCCACGGCAATCCCAACCTGTTGCATCCGGTGGTGCATGTGCATGTCTTTAACTCGAAAGGGGAACTCTGGTTGCAGAAAAGAGCGGCGACGAAAGAAATTGAGCCGGGTAAATGGGGCACCTCTGTCGGCGGCCACGTTGCCAGCGGAGAAAAAATCAGTGACGCGCTGCTGCGCGAAGTGAAGGAAGAGCTCGGCGTCGATATGATGCCGAATGAGCCGCTCTACAATTATATCATGAGAAACGACATTGAAAGCGAACTGGTCTATACGTTTCGCGGCATCCATAATGGACCGTTCAAATGGCCGGCGGACGAGATTCAGGAGGGGAAATTTTGGCACATCCGCGAGATCCGCAAGAATCTGGGCAAAGGGGTTTTCACCCCGAATTTTGAGCAGGAATTTGGCTTTTTAGAAAAACTGCACGTGATCTGATCAAGCGGGTGAAAGACGCACTGCTTTTTAAGCTTGGCGCGGCCTTTGGCCGCAACCAAACAATGTAGCAATTACGAAAAGCTAAACGCAAAGGCGCAAAGGACCGCACAGGTTCGCAGAGAAAAATGGATGTGCTGCGATATCGTAAACCTCTCTAGATAAGCGAGGCAATGAAAAATCAATATCATTTCTTCGC
>JAFGJB010000105.1 GCA_016929295.1 Candidatus Zhuqueibacterota bacterium
ACGCAATGGGATCTGCTGATGGCCGGCTCGGTGACCTCCACCCTGCCCATACTGATCGTCTTCTTTTTTGCGCAAAAGTATTTCATTCAAGGCATCACTTTGAGTGGATTGAAAGAATGATAACCAAAATCGCCACAGTGGAATGAAGAACAGTTTCACATGCATAATCCTCTTGCTCCTCGAGCCGCTCGCTGCCGCCATCCCCGCTGATGCCCCTCTCGTCAGCAGCGGCCAGCTCACTTTTTATCTGGATCGGGCGAACTATCGCGGACATGCGGATCACACCTTCATCGAGTTCTATCTGATGCTCTACGCCGATCAGCTTGGACAGGCGGAGGTGAGCGATCGACGAATTTTCGCCATCGACGTTGCAGCGGAAATCACCGGCATGGACGGGGCGCGGTTGTCCGCCCGCTCCTGGAGGACGGAGGCGGATCTGTCCGCACAACAGCCGGAAGATGCGGCCAGGCTGGCCATTTACGATCAATGGGCCGAGCAGCTGCTCCCCGGCCACTATCGCATGCGGGTGACTGTCAAAGATTCCGTCAGTCAAAAGAATGGCGACATGCAATTCGACCTGACGGTGCCGGGTTACGCCGAAGAGAAATTTGGCAGCGATATCGAATTCATCAGCCGTTTTGACGACGGCCAGACAGCGACGCCCTTTGTCAAGGGAAATCGCACCATCATTCCAAATCCGTCACGGCGCTACGGCGTACTCAATCCGCATTTATACTTTTACTACGAGCTCTATGGTTTGCCGGCAGCGAATGCGGCGCTGACCATCACCTATGCCATCTGCAATGCTGCTGACGAGATCGTCAAATCCTTGCCGCCGCACAAGATCGAGACGGCGGGCGAGAGCTCGGCCATCCTGCACGGCATCGACGTCGCCAGGATGCCCTCCGGCTTTTATCGGCTGTCCATTCAGGCGGCAAATGCGGACGCAAGCTACCAGGTGGCGCTCTCTCGATCGTTTGAAGTGCTGCAGCTTGATTATTTCGGCCTCGATTGGCAGCTGTCAGAAGAGGCGGCGCACAAGGCCGGCCGGCAGATCAAATATCTGGCAACTAAAGAGGAATATGATTTCTATCAGTCGCTCCCTCTGCCGGGCAAGGCGCAATTTTTGACTCGATTCTGGCGTCAGCGCGATCCATCGCCGGAGACGCTGGAAAATGAATTTCTGCAGTCCATACAGCAACGCTTCGCCTATGCCAATGACAACTTTAGCTGGGGGAAAAGAGAGGGGTGCGAGAGCGATCGCGGGCGCGTCCTAATCCAGAACGGCATGCCGGAGAATATCGCTCGCCACTATGCCGAAAGCGGTCTGTCGCCCTTTGAAATCTGGCATTACCAGCAAGACAGAGCGTTCGAATTCGTTTTTGGCGATCTGCGCGGCAATGGCAACTTTATACTCCTGCATTCGACAAAGGAGGGTGAAGTGAGAAATTATCAATGGCGTCAGCTCCTGCAAAAATATTAGCAGCGGCTGCATCTTTACGAGGTTCGGACTATGAAATCCAAAATGTTCTTCATCATGGCGCTGGCGGGCATCATTGTTTTTTGCTGCCAGAACTTTTCCTGCACCTCTGACGATGATGTTCTCGCCCCGTATGCGGGGCCGCCGAACATGTCCAACATCAAAATCGAAGAAGGCTCCTATGTCCCCAAAGTGACCTGGGTCGGCGGATTCGCCTGCGTCCTGGGGGTGAACCGGGGTGCGACGGCCATCCTCGACTCATCGCTGATCATGCTCGTCCATCAGCAAAACGACCAGCTCCGCTATCCGGTCTCGTTTGGCCAGGCGCCATCCGGGGCACAGGATATCGCAGGCGACTATGGCGGACGCGCTGCGACCAGGCTGCAGGAAGACAATACCTATACATTCTGGGTGATGCAAGAGGAGATATGGGAGCAGGTCGCCGGCCTACGCAACAAAATATTGCGAGTCGATGACGAATTACCGCCGTCCGCCATCCAGGTGCAGGAGGATACGGTAGTCACCAGCGCCTCCGGGCACGCGCAAACGACGATCTCTCTCGATGTCTATGTGAATTATCGCAATGTGCGACCAATGGGACGGCTGGCCGAGCTGACGCTCGTGTCGAGCGACACTAGCAACAACCCGATCATCACCTGGAAAATACGCCAGGAAGGTGTCACGGATAGCCTCGTCGCGGCTGTGGGGCTGGTCAAGGCCGCTCTCTACGATCCGCAGGCCATTGCCTGGGAGGCCTGGTCCGAAGAGGCAGCTGAAGACAGGATGGTGTACGGCAAGAGCAACATCATTCCATCGCCTCTGCTGTTCGGCGACTCTTTCCCGGGCACACGGACTTTTTACGCATATCCCGCTGACGGACTGCAACGGAATCAAAAATATTATTTCTGGATTGCCAATAAGGACTGGGACGGCATCACCCATAGCCGGGCGGCAAATTACTACGCCTATATCACTTTCGAGACATTCTAGTCGAGATGGATGACGAATCAATATGGAGTCAACGATGAAATTTATGATTATCCTGGCCGTCAGCATCATAACGTCGATCGCCTTTGCCGGTGATAGCGGTTTCAGATCTTCGATGGCCGCGCAAACAGCAGCGCGCGGCGGCCTGTATGTCGCCGGAGCGGACGGGCTGACGACGACGAGCATCAATCCGTCGTCCCTGGCCTGTCTGCCACGAAATGGAGTTCAGCTCGCTTTGAACGATCAGTATGGTCAGCAGGAATATGTGAATCAAGACGATGATCTCTATCGATCGTTCAAAGACCAAACCTATACCATAAGCGGCGGTTTTTACTGGCGCGCAACGCCAAAAATGACGGTTGCGCTGGCGGCCTATAACGCGGCCGATTACCGGACAAACTGGCCCTTTGCCACCTACAGGACGAAAGCGAGCACCATCTACACGAGCGGCTTTGATATGGCGCATCGCGTTCGCATCACCGCGATCGCGCCGTCGATCGCTTTTCAGATGGGAGTGGTCGCAATCGGACTTTCCGCCAACAGCTATTACATTGAACAAAAGACGAGTCTGCCGGTGAGCAATCCGCTGTGGTTCCAGGATGTTGGACTGTCGGGATATCAGCTCGAATATGAACTGGACGGCTGGTCTTACGGCATCAACCTCGGCGGCATGGTGCAGATTGCCGAACGCTGGCGAGGCGGCATTTCCCTGCGCAGCGGCTTCAATGCGGACTTGTCCGGCCTTGCCAAATCAAACATCTACGCCGAGCTGGATTCGATTTCAGCAACTCTGGTAGATATCACCTCCGAACTCGCCATGCCCTTTCAGGCTGCCGCGGGCGTCGTCTACCAGCTCAGTCCAGAGATTGATGTCAATGTCGATTTGAGTTATTCGTTCTGGGACAATGTGCAAAAGAACATGCCCGTCACATTCGCCGACGATTTCTGGAATTCCCGGCTGAGCGCAGTCGATTCTCTCTCCGGCGTGCAGGCGAACAATATCGCAACGGACATGCGCAATAGCATCGACTTTGGCCTGGGAGTGGAGTATCAACCGCCCCAGGGCCTCATCTACCGGCTTGGCTATGCTTTTCGCGGCACGCCGGTCGCGCCGGGCAGCGCGAATCTGCTCTTTCCGGGCGTGAGCCAGCACTGTTTCTCTCTCGGCATCGGTCACCGAACGGACACCATTGCTCTGGACGCGACGCTCGCCTACTCTATCGGCCAGGCGCGGACAGTTACGCCGGCGGAAAATCTCTACTATGCCGGAGTCTACGATTCGCACACAATTGGAGTTTACCTCAGTATGAATTACTTTATCAATCCTTCGCTCCCGTGATGGTGAGCGGATCGTCCGGAGAGGAGGTGATTACGGACCAAAATATTACGGCAGATGAATCACTCTGGTATTGAAACCTTTTTTCGGAGGCACAAATGAAAATGAAGCAATTTTTAGTTATCGCAGGATTACTTTGCGTATTTATCAACAACATTTACGCGCAATCGTTTGAGAGAAAAGTCGTCGAGGTGCCGAAAGCAGCGCCGGGCGCCATTGTCATAGACGGCAAAATGGACGAGGCGGCGTGGGCTGCGGCGGCGACGGCGGACATGATCACGGACACCGGATTTGAGATATGGACGAACAAGTATTATCGCGAGAGTCTGCTGGAGCCGG
>JAFGJB010000106.1 GCA_016929295.1 Candidatus Zhuqueibacterota bacterium
CACCCTCCGGATCATGAAAGCGCTGGCGGACAGCTCGCGGCTGTTGATCATTCGTTCGCTTTTTGACAAGCCGCAGTATGTGGAAGAACTGGCCGAGCGCCTCAATCTGTCAGCCTCCACGGTCTCTTTTCATCTGAAGAAACTGGAGGAGGCCAGGCTGGTCAAGAAGATCAAAAAACAGTACTATGCTGACTATGAGGTGAATGAAGAGATTTTCACCAGCCGATTGCTCGACCTGATCTCGTTTGACAACGCCGAAAAATGCGCCCAGGATGAGCGCGTTCGACAATACAGAGAGAAGGTGCTGCGGACATTCATCGTGGACGGCGTCGTGGTTAAGATGCCGGCGCAGTTGAAAAAGCGGCTGATCATCCTCTCCTGGTTTGCCGACAAGTTCGAGCGCGACAAAAACTATCGGGAAGAGGAGGTCTCGGCGCTCATCCAGCAATATTACCCCGATTATTGCCTGGTCAGGCGCGACCTGGTCGATTTTAGATTCATGCGTCGCGAGAAGCAGATTTATCAACGCCTCAAAAGGGAGACGGAGTAGAGGAATCATTCATGGATGAAAAGAAAAAAAAGCTCAAACAGGATTATAAAAACCGCCCGCCCGAGGGCGGCGTGTTTCAGATAAAGAATTTGCAGGATGGCAAGATCTATGTCGGCAGCAACATGAACGTCCGCGCCGCACTGAACAGCATACCGTTTCAGCTCAAGCTCGGCGTCCTGCGCCACAAAGAACTGCAGGCCGATTATAACCTGCTCGGCCCGGACATGTTCTCCTTCGAGGTGCTGGAGCGACTCGAGCCGCAGGATGATCCAAATTATGATTATCACGCGGATCTGGCGACGCTGGAAGAGCTGTGGCTGGAAAAGCTGCAGCCTTTTGCCATCCGATTGACTCGACCCCTCAAGAAAAAAGGCTCATCCGAATAATGCGTACTTTACCACCGAGATCACAAAGAACTTGGCGCGGCCCAAGGCCGCAACCAAACAATGTAACAATTACGAAAAAGTAAACGCAAAGGACCGCAGAGGTTCGCAGAGAAAAATGGATGTGCTGCGATATCGTAAACCTCTCGAGATAAGCGAGGCAATGAAAAATCAATATCATTTCTTCGCGAATCTTGGCGTTCTCTGCGCCTTGCGTTGAAAAATATTGAAAGATTATGCGCGTATTTACCGGATGTGCAAAAACTTTAAAAAAAACAAAATGTTGTAGATTTGCAATACAGAGGAAAAACAGACGTTCTTTTCTTCCACAATGGTGCCCAGAGTGAACGTGAAAAACTTTTTTTTCATCTAATTTCTCGGCGGTCTCGGTGCCCTCGGTGGTTTGGATATTTTTGGTTGTGCCAAAGACCGCGCCAGGTTGATCTTTAACCTCTTTGCCAGATGCCGATGTTTGTCAAGCTCGACTTTTTTTGATTGCGTATCGCCCGCGGATTTGCTACATTTTTATTTTACAGCCATTTTTGCATGACCAGCATACAGGTGTTCTTTTGATAACCATCGGCTATCAGGCGCTCAATGTCGCCCTCATCCTTTCGCTCTATGCCGCCATCCTCTACTTTGCTGTCGGCAACAAACCCTCTTCGAAATACATCCGCAATGCCCATCGCGCGACATTCGCCGTCCTAGTTCTGGTCACGATTGCCTCGATCGCGCTCGAATACGCCCTGTTTGCGCGCGATTTCCGCATCGAATACGTGACGAGCTATTCCAACCGCGCGCTCTCGTGGTTCTACACCCTGGCCGCCTTCTGGGCGGGCCAGGCCGGCTCGCTGCTGTTCTGGTGCCTGCTGCTGACCATCTACGCCGCCATTGTGCTGGCGCAGAATCGGCGCAAAAATCCCGATCTGTTGCCCTACATCATGGGCGTGCTGCAGGTGGCCATCTTTTTCTTTCTCTATCTGCTCGTCTTCAAGACCGGTCCGTTTGCGCGCCTGCCGTTCACGCCGGAAGATGGCCGGGGATTGAATCCCCTGCTGCAAAATCCCGAGATGGTCTTTCACCCGCCGGCTCTCTATGTCGGCTTTGTCGGTTATACCGTGCCCTTTGCCTTTGCCATCGCCGCCTTGATCACCGGTCGGCTGGAAAATCGCTGGCTCAGCTCCATTCGGCGCTGGGCACTCTTCTCCTGGCTCTTCCTCACCATCGGCAATATTTTAGGCATGCAATGGGCTTACGTCGAATTGGGCTGGGGCGGCTATTGGGCCTGGGATCCGGTGGAGAACTCGTCGCTGCTGCCGTGGCTCACCGGCACGGCTTTCCTGCATTCGATCATTGTGCAGGAGCGCAAAGGCGTGCTGAAAGGCTGGACGATCGCGCTGGTCGTCATCACCTTTGCCCTGACGATCTTTGGCACCTTTGTCACCCGCAGCGGCATGATCGCCTCGGTGCACGCATTCGGCGTCTCCGATCTGGGGCCGCTCTTTCTCGGCTTTTTGGCGCTGATCTTGATCGTCTCCACCATCCTGCTCAACGTGCGCGCGCCGCTGTTGAAAGGTCGACAGGAAATTAGCGCCTGGACGGCCAGGGAATCGGGCTTTTTGCTGAATAATCTGCTCTTCTCCGCCCTCGCCATCGGCGTGCTCGTCGGCGTCCTGACGCCAGCCCTGAGCGAGCTGTTCACCGGTCAGCCCCGCACGGTCGGTGAAGAGTGGTTCAACAGCATCTCCACGCCCATCGGCATGGCCATTTTTTTGCTGATCGGCATATGCACAGCGTTGTCGTGGGGCAAGACCAGTGCGAAAAAGCTGCTGAAAAATCTGCTCATCCCGGCAGCCGTCAGCGTGGCTGCTGCAGCGCTGCTCATGCTGGCGGGCGTGCGCGGCTTTGCGCCGCTCCTGTCGCTCGCAATCGCCGCCTTTGCGATCAGCGCCGTCATCCAGAATACGCTGCGCGCTGTCCGCGCGCACGCATCGAAAAACGGCCTGGTCGCACTCTTTTCTCACATCTGGCAGCATAAACGTCACTACGGCGCCGCCATGGTGCACCTGGGCGTCCTCTGCTTTTTCATCGGCATTGTCGGATCCGCCTTCATTGTCGAACAGACGGTAACATTGCAAAAGAGCACGACGATCGACATCGGTGACTATGAGCTGACTTTCAATGGCCTGAGTCGGACGCAGGCGACCGATCGCATCATCGACGCCGCCCACTTTACTGTCCTGAAAAATGGTGTGCCGATCGGCGCCATCACGTCGGAAAAGCTCCTCTTTGAGAATTTCCAGCCCGCCACCGATGTGGGCATTCGCTCGACGCTCAAGCAAGATATCTATGTGATCCTGGCTGACTATGATCTGACAGCCGATATCGCCACCGTTACCGTCCTCATCAATCCGCTCGTCCTGTGGATCTGGCTGGGCGGCGTCATCATGGTGCTCGGGACGCTGCTGGCCATAGCACCGGCGTCGAAAGGTCGCAGCGACCGGAGATAGCTGTTAGTGACCGGACTTGCGGATGTCCGACCGTATCTGGTAGACGCCTGATCCGGCTGTATAAACCGCTCGCCCGTCTTCCTGCCTGATGAATCGAACTCCCTCGGTGATGGAGAAAGTCACCTGCGCGCGATCCATCGCCGGCACGTAGACCGTCGCGGTGGTGTTGGCCGGGATCTCGATGTCCCAGATGAATTGATCCTTTATTTCCCAGTCGCTGCGGATGCGGCCGTACGGTGAATGAAAGAGCGCCTTGACAAAAGTCAGATCGCCGCAGGGCGTCGGTTTGAGGATGATGTGCTTGAATCCGGGATGCGCCGGATCGGGCTGGATGCCCGCCAGGGCCTTGAAAAACCAGCGAATGACGCTGCCGTACATCGGGTGGCTGTGCGAGCCGCGTCCATCCCATTCTTCCCACAGCGTCGTCGCGCCTTGGTTGAGGATGTAATGGAATCCGGGAAAATCGCGCTGGTTCATGATCGTGAACGCCAGGTCCGGTCGTCCTTTGTCGGTCAGCACCTCGAGCAGCAGCGGCGTGGCCAGGATGCCGGTGTCCAGATGCCTCGCATTTTTCTCGACATTGGCGACGAGACTGGCCAGGACGCCGGCGCTATGCTCCTCCGGCGTCATGCCGAACGCCAGCGGGAACAGATCGGCGCCCTGCCGGCCTTGCCAATAGCGCTGCACCGCGTCGTCATAATAGACATGCTGCAGCGCCGCCCTGCTCTTTCTTTTCAACTCTTCGTAATGACTCACATCCTCTTCTCTTCCCACGAGCGGCGCGACGCGCGACAAAATATCGGCGCAATGGTAGTAATAGCAGGTGTTGACGAGCGGCTCCGGCAATTCTATCCTGGCCGGCGTCGCCCAGTCTCCCAGACACCAGCCGTTCGGCTCCTCCCGCACGACCAGACCCGTTGCATCGGTGCGGGTGGTGAGATAGTCAACCCATTGCCGCATGCCATGGTAATGATCGCGCAGGATTTCTAAATCGCTATAATAAGTATAGTAAAGCCAGGGCACGATCACGAAAGCCGATCCCCACGCCGGGCCGCCGCCACCGCCGTTGAACGGCGCCGTGTGCGGCACATAGCCGGTCTTGACATTGCGGGCGTCCGCCATGTCGTTGATCCATTTGCGATAAAACTGCGTCATGTCGAAATTGTAGATGGAGGACTCGACCAGCAGCTGGCCGTCGCCGGTGTAGCCGAGGCGCTCCCGATGCGGGCAATCGCTGCTGAAGCTGCCGTGGAAATTGCCGAGCTGGGTGCGAATGTAATTATCATAGATTTTATTGAACAGCTCGTTCGAACAGCTGAAGCGGCCGACCATATCCACGGCCGTGTGCACAACGACGCCCACGAGATCTGTCAGGCTCAAGCCGGAGGCGCCGCTCACCTTCACATGGCGAAAGGCATGCCAGGTGAAGCGCGGTTCGAACGTCTCGTGGCCATCGCCCTTGATGACGTACAGATCGCGCTGGCCATAGCTTTCGCCCAGCTCTTCGATGAAATCGACGGCGATGGTGTCTCCCCGCGCGCCACTGACGGTGAGGCGCGCCCAGCCGGAGATCATTTCGCCCATGTCGTACACAAAGACCTTTTCCTGGGGATGCGTGATCGAAACGGCTTTGACGATCCTGGCTGCCCTGTCCGGCGGCGCCAACTGCGGCTGCAGCGGGCCCGTCGGCGGCCGCACCGCTCGGGCTTGCTGCCAGGCAGAATCGTCATAGCCCGGTGAGTGCCAGCTGCCCAGCTCCAGGCGCGCGTCATAGTGTTCGCCGGTAAAGATGCCGTCGTGCGTGATGGGCCCGGTGGTCGCCTTCCACGACTCATCGCTGGTGATCAGCCTGGTGTCGCCATTTTCATACTCCAACTCGAGCTGCAGGATGAATCGCGGCGTATCATACCACAGCCAGCCCTCGACCCGTCGATCCCGCTGATTATACCAGCCATTGCCCAGGATCATGCCGGCTGCGTTTTCACCTTCTTTGAGATAACAGGCGATGTCGTAGGTGTTGTATAAGACCCGGGTGCTCGATTGATCGTCATAGCGGTACAGGAGATGGCGCAGCTGTCGACGATCATAGTTGGTCGGCGCCGGCGCGAGGAGATCCTCGCTCACTTTCACGCCGTTCAGATAGAGCTCGTAATAGCCCAGGCCGCTGGCATAGGCGCGCGCCGATCGGACGGGCTGGTCGATGGTGAATTCCGTGCGGAAATGAGGCGCCGGCGCGGTCGCTGGCGAATCGGGACAGCAGTCCTCGCCGACGCCGATCCACTTGGCCTGCCACGCCTCTGCTTCGAGTCCCATCTGGCAGCTGGCCGCTGCGCTCCATTCTGATACGCGATTTTTTTCATCCCAGACGCGGGCACGCCAGAACGCCTTTTGCCGCGAGACCAGCGGCGTGCCGGCATAGGTCACATGCAGATTCTGCTCCGAAACCACTTTGCCGCTGTCCCAAAGGTCGCCGTTCCCCTGCTTCAGGTTGCGGATGGTGCCAGCGACTTGAATCTGATAGGCTGTCTGCTTTTGATTGACATTCCGGCTGGATAATTTCCAGCTGAGATCCGGAGTCGGATCATCAATCGCCAGCGGATTTTCGAGATAGTCGCAGCGCAGGTCATACGGCGTCAGCGTCGCCTTGTGCGCGAGCTGACAACCGGATAAAGACAGGAGCACTGCTAGAGAAAAACAGTAATAGATATTCATGTCGTAATATCCTTTTAGCAATTCTGGTGAATGATTTTGATCAACAAGTATTTACAGCCACTGATTTTCTTGGCGCGGCCTTTTGCCGCAATCAAAAACATCTGAACCGTTGAGGGCGCCGAGAATCACCGAGGAAAGGAAGCGAAATCGGGCAATATCTCTGCGAATCTCGGCGCCCTCAGCGGTTGGCTTTAAAACTTGGTAAAAAAACAAGATATTGCTGATTTGTATTACGGATATGCTAATATACAAAACCGCTAAATTCCACTTTTTCTTTGCCGAAATTAATGAGCAGTCCTGCCTTTGTCTCTGTTTCTTTTAATTCACTTAAATTTCTAAAATGAAAGCTCAAATTTTTTAGTTTTTGAGCTTTATAGCGGAGTGCATCGCCTTTATGCGATGCACTGAGATAATTGAAAATGATTTTGCCGATTTGAATTGAATATATACATTTAGCCGATAATTGTGAGTCATTTTTTAATATCATGATAAGAGGAACTGCCATGTCCTTCAAGATATCCTCCAGGTGGACTGCTCTGATCGTCATCGTGGCTATAGCGTCGGTCGCCGGCGCTGTGGATTCGACGCTCTGGCGCCTCGGCACGGCCAGGCTGGAGGTGACGCCGGCAGATTCACTGTGGCTGGCCGGCTATGCGGCGCGCGACCACGGCGCGACCGGAACACTGCATCCCTTGTGGATCAAGGCGATGGCCATGCAGGATCGGAAAAGTCTCGCTGGCGTCATCGTCACGTCGGATCTGCTGGGCTTTCCCGGAGGGATGGCCGATAGCATCAAAAGCCGCTGCGCCGAAAAATATCAGCTCGACCGGGCACAGCTCATCCTCAGCAGTTCGCACACCCATTCGGGACCGGTACTGGCGAACAGCCTCTATGATATCTATGACTTGACGCAACAGGATGTTGCGAAAATCGAACGCTATTCCGAGCGACTGCGAGAGCAGATCGTGGAGGTCATTGGCGAGGCACTCGCTCGCATGCAGCCGGCCCGCCTGTGCGCGACCAATGGCGTGGTTCGCTTTCAGGTCAATCGGCGCAACAATGATCCGGCGACGTTGTCGGCGAAGACCGAGCTGCGCGGACCCAACGAGCACGCCGTTCCGGTGCTGCAAGCCCTGTCGCCCGACGAGGAGCTGCTCGCCATCCTCTTCGGTTACGCCTGCCATCCATCTGAAGCGCATCTTTGGTCAGGATGTTTTTGTGATGGCCTATGCGAACGACGTCATGGGCTATATTCCCTCCGCCCGCGTGCTTCGGGAAGGAGGCTATGAGGCCGTCACGTCGCAGATGGCCTACGGACTGCCGGGAACGTGGGCGGCGGACAGTGAAAACAGGATCATGAGCGCCTGTCTGCGATTGGCCGAAAAGGTCGGCGTCCGCATGCCGGAGACGATGCTGATGCAGGAGTGAAGGCGTGCGCTCGCTTCACCCGGCGATCGATAGAGTGGTGTGGCGAGAGTGGCATCGATCGCCGTCCGGCGCTGGAGCGATGAATCACCTTATCGTGTCAATTTTTACGTCGTCCAGATAAAAGACGGCCGCGGGAGCCGGCTCATCGCCGTCCTCCAGTGGCGCATGCGGCTGCTCGTTCACGGTTTTGCGCGTCGGCCAGTCGCGATAGGGGCCGGTGCGCACCGACAGGCGCTCGACCGATTTGACCGCTTCGACCAGCGGCTCGGCCTGCAGGAGGCGCCGGCCGTCGACAGACAGGTCGTATGATCCAAAGGGTCGCGCCTCGATCTTCAGCTGGATAACATGCCAGGTGTCGAGCTGATATCTCTGCAGGTTCGCATAGTCGTCACCCTTGAAATATTTCATCTGAGCATCGCTATCGAAACGCAGTCGAACCGGGCGATTGCCGAGTCGATCGGTGACATCGATGTCCAGCATGCCGGCGTAACTCGTCTGCGCATAGACTCTAAAGCTCAGCGCAATCTCTTGTCCTTCCTGAAAGATCCGAATCGCGCGCGCGTAATCGTAGCGGTCATAGTCTTTGAGCTGCAGGCTCTTTTCAGCTCCACCGGGGAAATCGACAACGCTGACCGGCGCCCATTGCGGCGCATAGATGTTCCAGTCCCTGACCGTGCCCGTTGGCATGTCGTCGAAATCGTCATTGACAGGACCTGTGATGGTGTGCCGCACAGGAAGTGGAATGCGGCTCACCCACATGTCCTCTTTGTTCATGCTATAAGTGATCCACATATCGTCGCCCGGCGGATTGCCGTTGCCTTCGACGATGCCGCGCACGTAGCACGGTCCGTAATCTTTCCAGCGGCCGAAAAATCGGCGCGGCGGCACTTCGCCCTGGACGATGAGCATGTCGTCGTAGATGATGCCGTCGTCGCTCGTCACGATGATGAGCGGATAGCGGTGTTCGTCCATGTCGATCGGATTGTAGCACAGAGCATAACGGCTGTCGTCCGTGGCCTGGCCCCAGACTTTGCCGCCAGCCATGACCAGCGTCGGCACCTTGACCGGTGGTGAAAAGGAGGCGCCGTCGTCGAAAGAGAGCGCGCACAGCGATCGCTTCCACAGGGCGACGACCGCGCCATCTTTTCGGTGATAGTATGACAACGCCGATCCGGCCCGCTTCAAGCTGTAGAAGCCATCCAGGCCGCGATCTTCGTCCCACCACTGCGCGGTAACCAGCTTGTCCGCGAGCAGATCATCGCACGCACGCACGAAGCCGGCGTCGTCCGAGGTTCGGTAAAAGGGATAGCTCGTGTTCGTCTCATTCCAGTTGGCGTGACTGCTGTAGCGGATGAAATAGATTGGGCCGTAAGTGCCGTCGGCATAGGCCTCACGAACGACGCGACCGATGCCGCCCGCGCCAAAAGGATCTTCAGCGTGGCCATAAAACGCCAGTACCAGCAGTCGCTTGTTCGGCGCGATATAAAATCCCATACGCTGGTGCATCATATAGCCGTCATAACCCTCGGGCACTGCGACGCCCGACGGCGCCTGATAGGGCGGAAAGACGACGACGGGCTTGCTCCAGTTCCGGCCGTCTTTCGAGGTGACGACGAGCGTCTGGCCCGGCGCTATGTGCTCATCGATTGGATTGCTCAAATAGTGCTGATAAAAGGAATCGTTCCAGTAACAGAGATTCGACGCGTGACTGTAGGTCCAGCCGCTGCCCTCGACCCAGTCCGGGTGGCTGCGATTGACGCGCACAGTCTGGCGGCTCTCGACGCCCACCGCATAGGGCAGACGGCCGTCGTGCACGTGTGGATCGACGCTCACGCCGCCGATGTAACGGACCGGTTCGTGCACGGTGCCGGTTTGCGAAAAAAGACAATGCGAAAGTAGTAGCATGGCGATGATCGCAATTCTAGCGTTTTTCATTTCATCCTCGGTTTGTCATGACGATCGTGTTCCTTTTCATAATAAGGTAATTTTCCGATAATTGCCCACACTATTTTCACCTATCGTACTGTTTTTTCGGTCCACCCTGCAGGAATTCATCCCCAAAAGTCTCCTTGGGCAATCATTGCGCATATAAAATTTCCCTTGATATCGCCGGCTATTTTCGTATTTTAAGAAAAAATGGCGACATCCGGAAGACACCTGTCATATCTGGAAAAAATAGCCCAAAATATCAAGTCTCAAAGAACTCTGCTCGCCATGCTGATTAGCCGATAATGATTCCTCAGAAGGGGAGTCCTCTTCTTTCTTTGCGCCTCGGCGGCTTTGCGTGAGGCTTTTTTTCATAAAAATCAAATCGAGACCAACATGAAAAAATTGCTGCTCTTTGTACTCATTTCAGTTCAGTTGTCGCTGAGCCAGAGCTTTGCGGATTTGGCGCAGACGCCGCCCATGGGGTGGAACAGCTGGAACAATTTCGGCTGCAATGTCAGCGAAGAGATGATCAAACGGATGGCCGATGCCATGGTCAGCAGCGGCATGCGAGAGGCCGGCTACCAGTACATCGTCATCGATGACTGCTGGCAGGTAAGCCGCGACGCTGATGGCAGGATTATCGCCGATCCGGACAGGTTTCCCTCCGGTATGGCAGCGCTGGCCGATTATATACACGGATTGGGACTGAAATTCGGCCTCTACTCCTGTGCCGGCACACTGACCTGCGCCGGCCGTCCCGGCAGCAAGGGCTATGAGCGGCTGGACGCCGAGACCTATGCCGCCTGGAAAGTGGATTATTTGAAATACGACTGGTGCTATACCGAGGGGCAGAACAGCCGGACATCCTACAAGCTCATGAGCGATGCGTTGCAGGCGTCCGGCTGGCCGATCGTATTCAGCATCTGCGAATGGGGCTCGACGCAGCCGTGGCTATGGGCGCGAGGGATCGGCCACCTGTGGCGAACCACCGGCGACATTCAGGCCAACTGGGGCAGCATCATGGCCATCCTGGACAGCCAGGTCGGCCTTGAGAAATACGCCGGCCCCGGCGGCTGGAACGACCCGGACATGCTGGAGGTCGGCAA
>JAFGJB010000107.1 GCA_016929295.1 Candidatus Zhuqueibacterota bacterium
CGGCCTTTGGCCGCAACCAAATGAGCACGATCGCCCAGGACATCCGTCCTGGGCGGACAATAGAGCGGGATATTTATCCCACTCGGATGAATGTCCGTGCACATCTCCCGTCCGGCACATCCCGCGAGGGGCATGGATATGCCGAACGATCGAGTTCTTTATCCTTCGAAAAACTTTGCAAAAAAAACACAATGTTGCAGATTTGTAGTACAGAGGAAAAACAGACGTTTTTTTCTTCTATAATGGCGCCTGGAGTGAACATGATAATTTTTTTTTACAAAATGTAAAGTTTTGTTTTATTTATTTTCTCGGCGGTTTCGGTGCACTCGGTGGTTTGGATATTTTTAGTTGCGGCCAAAGGCCGCGCCAAGTTGCCTATGGTTTTTGAATCCCCAATCGCTGCATGTTATAGCGCAGCATGCGTTCGGACATGTGGAGGCGGCGTGCGGTTTGCGATTGGTTCCATTCGCATTCGCGGAGAGCGCACAAAAATAACTGCTTTTCAAACTCCGCGACCGCCTCTTTGATCGTACGTCGACTTGCTGGTGATTCCAACTCCTCATCCCCGATTTCCTGTTGCAGCGGTTGAGGCAAATCGGCATGGCTGATCGTTTTTTTCCCCGGCGGGATAAGCGTCACCAGGCGTTCGACAAAATTCTCCAGTTCGCGTACATTACCAGGCCAGGGCCGATTTTTAATGTGGTTGAACAGGGCGTAATCAAAAGCCTCGACTTTTTTGTGCTGCTGGGCGGCGAATCTTTTTAGAAAAAAATCGACCAACAGCGGGATATCACTGCGGCGCTCATCCAGCGTCGGCACATGAATGGGATAAACGTAAAGTCGATAATACAAATCTTCGCGAAAGACTCCCTTTTCCACCATGCCGTGCAATGGATTGCTGGAGGCGGCGATAATCCGCACATCGATCCGCATCACGCGATTGCTGCCCACGGCCCGAATTTCACCCAACTGAATGGCGCGCAGGAGCTTGGCCTGCATGGGCAGAGAGAGGTTCTCAATTTCATCGATGAAAAGCGTACCACGATGCGCTTCGGCAAACAGCCCCTGACGGTCCTGCCCGGCGCCGGTAAAGGCGCCCTTGACATGTCCGAATAGTTCGCTCTCCATTAGATTCTCCGCAATGGCACCGCAGTCCACAGCCACAAAAGGAAACGGTTGGCGCGGACTAGACTCGTGAATGGCGCGCGCAATCAGCTCTTTTCCCGTGCCGCTGTGACCTTCGAGAAGCACGCGCACATCACAGTGTGCAGCGGCTTCGACAGATTTTAATAGTTCTATAAAAGCAGGACTTTTACCGAGCAATCCGTACGCCTCATATTTTTTCAACAGTGCGGCTTCCGGCAAGACGGTCTTGAAGTAATCCTCGATGCGCGGTGTGTTGGCGAGCGACGGCGCGCAGATGAGGGCAAATTTTTCCAGCAGCACCAGGTCATCCGTATTAAATTGATAGCCACGTTCATCCAGCAACAAAATGAAACCGATCATGAGGCTTTGACAATAAAATGGCGCGCATATCGCCGAGTGCACAGTACAATCCCGGAACAGTCCATGCCGAAACCGATCATCTTTATGAATGTCAGACGTCAGGAACGACTTTATATTTTTGTTCACCCAGCCGACGATATTGGTTTGCAGCAATTTTTGCTGCTGTTTGTTAACGCTGCCCTCCCGAATGATCGTTTTGATGGTGTGTTGCGTCGCGGGATTGATCATAACGACGGATGCCACGCCCGCGTGAAAAAGTGCCAGGACTCGATGCGTGACGAGCCGCAGAATTTCATCATAATCGCGGTGTCGACTCAGGACATCGGCCAATTCAAACAGGCTGTTCAGTTTTTCCGCTTCGGTCATACCTGAAAGTTTTCCCATTTGATTTTCACTTCATCCAAAAGAAGCTGAAATCGTTTTTTGCATCAATGAGCTGCGCCGCGATGCGCAGTTGATCGCCGGCGCGGCGCACGCTGCCTTCAAACATGTATTGCACATCAAGCTGGCGGCGGATTTTCTGAATGTCTTTATGTGCTTTTTTAAACGCCATGGCCGAGCTACTTGAGATTACACGTAACTCACTCAATTGTGACAAGTCAGTAATGACTTCTTCGGTCAATCCATCGCTGATATAATCCTGGTTACTGTCCGGACTCATGTTCTCAAATGGCAGCACGACAATAGACTTCTGTTTGTGACGAATGGCTAATGGTGGCGAGGCGAGCGTTTGAATGTCCGCGAAAAGCTCATCTACTGATGCGTAGCGATCCTCCGGTGCTTTTTCCAGCGATTTCAAGATGATGCGTTCGACAGACTTGACATCATTTCGGTCATTTGACAACGGCTCCGGCTCTTCATTGAGAATCGAATAGATGACGGCCTGCTCGATTTCGCCGCGAAACGGCAAATGTCCGCCGAGCATTTCATAGAAAAGGACGCCAATCGACCAAATATCGGTGCGATGATCTACTTTTCCTCCTGAAAGCTGCTCGGGTGACATGTACGAGATGGTGCCCAAAGTCGAATGTTGCTTGGTGATGCGAATTTGCCGTGCCAGCTTTGCCAGACCAAAATCGAGGATTTTGAGAACACCGTCGCGGGTCAAAATGATATTTGCCGGTTTGATATCGCGATGGATGATGCCGCGCGCGTGTGCCTTGGACAGGCCATGGCACAGTTGTTTCACGATATCTACAGCCTCATCATGATTGATGGTCGATTGGTTGATTCGCTGTCGAAGCGTTTCCCCATCGTAATAGGCCATGACAAAAAACATCTGGCCCTCTTCCGTTTCGGAAAATTCATAGATCGTGCAAATATTTTGGTGATCCAGGGCCGACGCCGCTTGCGCTTCCTGAATGAATCGTTCGACGGCCTGCGCATCGCGAGTCAAATCTTGCGGCAGGAATTTGAGCGCCACAAAGCGTTTGAGTTTGGTGTCTTTGGCCTTGTAGATCAGTCCCATGCCACCGCGGCCGAGCTCTTCGACGATGGCATAGTGAGAAATAGTATGACCAATCATCGCTTAACCTTTTTAATAGCTCATTATAGGTCTAGCTGATTTCGTGAATGGTGGAAATATTCTGAACGACCCATGAAATCCCGCACAAGAATATGGATGCCTCCGTCACCCGTCGGCGGAAAAGAGATGTCGCGTCCCGCAGATTTTAAATGAAAATATGGAGGAAAAGAGAAAAAGGCAAGAAGAAAGTGGGACCAGGATTTATAGGATTTAAGGATTGGAGGGATCGGGACCACTTGACCCGATCCCTATGAGAGACCGGCCTCATCGTGTACCCGGCACCGGCGCGGGATCGGGTCAGTTAAACTGACGATCATCATTGACCCGATCCCGCGCAGGGATCATTTGGATGATACAGCCGATCTTCAAGAGAGATCGGGTCAATGAGACAGCTATTTCACTTTCAAAGCGACGACTGATTTTGCCGGCACATCGATCCGCAGGCTGTTATTCGACGATTTTCTCACCGCATCAAATGCCTTCGGCACAACCGTATCCGGTTTCTCAAAGGTATTGATCGAATTAACCGCCGGCGCCGTCAGCACCAGAGCATCCTGAATCTTGTCGATCTCTTTTCCCATAAAGATCACATCCAGACTCACAGCGGCATTGGGATCAACGTTGCTCAAAGTGATCGCTATACTGCCATCGTCGCTCAACGAGGCTGTGCTGCTGATGGCGGGAATTACGTCGCCGCCGAATTGGTAATCCGGCGCTGACAAGTGTGATGGCAGCATCAAGGCATCCTTGTGCCCCTTGTACATGTTGAAGACGTGATAGGTCGGCGTGCGCACCATTTTGTCACCCTGGGTTAGAATCATTGCCTGCAGCACATTGACCGTTTGTGCAATGTTGGCCATGCGCACGCGATCGCAATGCTTGTTAAAGATATCCAGCGTTGTCGCGGCAATCAAAGCATCGCGCAGGGAGTTTTGTTGAAAGAGGAATCCAGGATTCGTCCCAGGCTCCACATCGGTCCAGATGCCCCATTCATCGACGTACAAGCCGAGCCGTTGACGCGAATCATACTGATCCATGATCGCCGAATGCCTAGCCACCAGCTCTTCCATGCGCAGTCCGTGCTGAATGCCGCGGAAATAGAGCTCTTCGCCGAAATCAGTGGCCGATGATTTGTTGCTCCAGCTCTCGCCGGCAATGGTGTAGTAATGCACGGACAGGGCGTCCATATGCCGCGCCGCATTCTCCATCATCACCTTTGTCCAGTTATAGTCTTCGGAATTGGCGCCGCAGCCCACGCGGGTGAGATTTCTGCCGCCATAGAGACGGGCGTAGCTGGAAAAGGTCTTCATCAGATCCGCATAGTGCTCGGGCGTCATCTCACCGCCGCAGCCCCAACTCTCGTTGCCGATGCCGATGAACTTGACATCCCACGGCTTTTCGCGGCCGTTCTGGCGGCGCAGATTCGCCATGGGTACATCTTCATCCGAGGTCATGTAGACGATCCAATCGATCATCTCTGTGACTGTGCCACTGCCGACATTGGCTGAAATGTACGGCGCGGCGCCCAGTAGCTCGCACAGATTTAAAAACTCGTGCGTGCCGAAGCTGTTGTCCTCGATGACGCCACCCCAGAAGACATTCTTGATTTTCGGCCGTTTCTCCGTCGGACCAATGCCGTCCATCCAGTGATAGGTGTCGGCAAAGCAGCCTCCCGGCCAGCGCAGAACCGGAATCTGCAGCGCTTGCAATGCTTCGAGGACATCTTTGCGATAGCCGTTCACATTGGGGATGTCAGAGTCAGGCCCGACCCAGATGCCGTCGTAAATACATCGACCCAGATGCTCGGCAAAATGACCATAGATGTTCTTGCTGATGCGATGCTCGCCGGCGTTAGCGTAAATTTCGAGGGTGTTTTGCGCCAGTGCGGTTGAGATGAAACAAGCGAATAAGACCACAGCTGCGATATGCCACTTTTTCATTTCAGGCTCCTCTCATTTTTTTCTTCCGTAAAATGACTAATTTTCCGCACCTTGGCGCGGCTTTTGGCCGCAACCAAACAATGTAACAATTACGAAAAGCTAAACGCAAAGGCGCAAAGGAACGCAGAGGTTCGCAGAGAAAAATGGATGTGCTGCGGCATTGTAAACCTCTCTAGATAAGCGAGGCAATGAAAAATCAATATCATTTCTTCGTGAACCTTTGCGTTCTGCGCCTGCATTGAAAAATATTAAAAGATTATAGGTGTATTTGCTGAATGTACAAAAACTTTGCTAAAAAAACACAATGTTGCCGCCTTGTATTAAAAAGAACACCGAGAGAAACGAGTTTTTTTCCATCTCCACATCAATCATCTCGCCTGAATCTCGACGCGCGCGCTCTGCAGACCATCCGAGGTCGCCTCCAAGGCAATCGTTCCCTTTTCGCCATTGGATTGCACGACAGCCAGACAGAGTCCATTGAACGCCCGACGCTCGTTCGCCTGGAATGGCTCATGACTGATCGGATTGCCGTTATCGACGCCGGCGATGAATCCGGGGCCGCTGATCTGCAAGCGGATCAGATTATCAGCTTTTGGCACCCTGTTGCCCGCGTCATCCAGAACTGTGACGGTGACAAAGGAGAGATCTTTGCCATCCGCGTTGATTCGGCTGCGATCGGCGGTCAGCAGCAACAGCGTTGGATCGCCAGCGGTAGATACTTGAGCGCGACACGTCTCGCCATCTTTGGTCGCCAGCGCCTTGAGCGTTCCCGGCGCATAATCGACGCGCCAGAAGAGATGACCGTCATCTTTCTTCTCCTTGACGCCAAGGGACACGTCGTTGAGAAAAAGCTCCACCTGGTCGAAATTGGTGTAGGCCCAGACATCGACGACATCGCCATCACTCCAGTTCCAATGCGGGAAGAGATGCAGCACCGGTTTATCGGTCCATTCGGCTTGATAAAAATAGTAGGCATCCTTGGGAAATCCCGCGAGATCGATGATGCCAAAGTAAGAGCTGCGCGCCGGCCACCAGTAAGGAGTCGGTTCGCCCAGGTAGTCAAAACCGGTCCAATAAAACATGCCGGATAAATAGCCGTATTTTTTCAAAATAGACCAGGTTTCTTCGTGCGTCGAACCCCACGGCACCGAGCAGTTGTCGTACGACGAGCAGGTCCAATCGTCATTGGGTGATGGACCGTCATAGCCGGCGAAAACGGGCCAGCGGCGGATGATGTCCGAGGGCATGTCGTATTCGCCGCGCGTGGCAATGGCGGAGCCGGTCTCGGCGCCGATGAATTTCTGTCCGGGAAATTTTTGCGGGAACTGTGCGAAGGTCTGGTGGTGATAATTAAAGCCAATGAGATCGAGTGCACCGGAGCGAATGATATAATTGTGCGGCTCCGGATCGTTGCAGCCGGAAGTGATGGGACGCGTGTCATCGAGTGCCCGCACGATGCCGGCGAGCTCCTGCGCCATCGGTATGCCGGACTCGTGCCATTGCTCGAGGATCTCGTTGCCGATGCTCCAGATCATGACGCTGGGATGGTTGCGGTCGCGCCTGATGAAATCAGTCAGATCGCGTTCGTGCCATTCGTCGTAATAAAGCGAATAGTCATAGGTCGTCTTGCTCTTTTTCCACATATCGAACGCTTCGTCCATGACGATAAAGCCCATGCGATCGCAGAGATCGAGCAACTCCGGCGCCGGCGGATTGTGCGAGGTGCGGATGGCGTTGCAGCCCATCTCCTTGAGGAGCTCAAGCTGGCGCTCCAGGGCGCGTACATTGATGGCGGCGCCGAGGCAGCCGAGATCGTGATGCATGCAGACGCCAAGGATTTTCATCGGCTCGCCATTCAAAGAGAATCCTTCATCCGCATCAAAATGAAAGGTGCGGATGCCAAAGGGAGTGATATATTCATCTACTATCTTGTCCTCGATGTAAACCTGCGAGACCATGTCGTAGAGGTTTGGCGAGGCGACGGACCAGAAGCGCGGATGATGAACCTCGATATCTTGAGAAAATTCAGATCGCGCATGGGCGCCGATCTCGCCATCGCAGAGGCTCTCGGCGACCGACCGACCCTGGTCATCTCTGACAATGCTTTTCAGTCGCACCGCCTTGGATTCATCCGCCGCATTGACGACGATCGTCCGCACTCGCACCGTCGCAAGTGAATCCACGACGGCCGGTGTGGTCACAAACGTACCCCAGTGATCGATGTGCGTTGCGCCGGTTTTCACCAGCCGGACATTGCGATAGATGCCGCTGCCGGAGTACCAGCGCGAGTTCGGTTGCTGCGAGTTATCGACGCGTACGGCGAGGACATTGGTCGCGCCATATTTGAGATGGGGCGTCAGCTCGTAGCGGAAGGAGATGTAACCGTATGGGCGGTGGCCGAGCAGATGGCCGTTAATCCAGACCGTGCTGTTCATGTAGACGCCGTCAAAATCGATAAAGACGAGCTTGGTCGCATCCGACTCTGGCAGCGCAAAGGTCTTGCGATACCAGCCAATACCGCCGGGCAGTGCTCCACCGCCTGGCGTCGCCGGATGGTCACTGCTGAACTCACCCTCGATGCTCCAGTCGTGCGGCACATTGAGGGAACGCCATTCGGCATCATCAAACTCTGGGACGTGACCATTTTCGACGTCGCCGAGGTGGAATCTCCAGCCGGCGCCAAAATTCTGCATCTCGCGGGAAGCCTTTCGCTGTTCGCAGACTGTGAAGACAGTTGCCAGGCAGCAGAGAAGGAGCATGAGAGAAAAAATATTCTTCATTTTAGTTTGACCTTTTTCATAGCAATTCCCTTTTCATTGCAACCAATCATTTGTTTTTTATAAGCTTCGCGGTCTTTGTCCTACAAGGTAACAACATCGTGATTTTTTAACAAAGGTTTTTGAGCATAGAAGAGTATTCTTCACCTTTCTTTTCACGAGCCAGGCAAGCGATTATAAAGATAAATCTAGATGCCTATTCCAACTTGACGACAATCTTATCCCCGGCATATCGCACCATCTCATCCGGTGCGGCATCGAACTCCATACGCCGCGGACGATCTTTCGTCATCCAGCAAATTTCAAAAGTGCGATTTGTCAGCATGCCGTCGAACTCACCCTGGCGATCGCCGATGGTCAATGTTCGCGCCCGCTCATCATATGCAAATGGAATCGTCGAAAATTGACCTTTTTCATAGTCATAATTGACATTTTCATCCTCATAGAGAGTGAATGCACCATCCTGGCCGGCATAGACGTAGAGCCGAATAGGATCTGATTTTTCCTCTGCATATTGGATGGCCGGACCGACTGGAATGATCGAACCGGATTTGATGAAAATCGGCATGTACGAATAGGGCGCCTCCGCTTCGATCGTCCGGCCGCCCGCATGAACAGCGCCTGTGTTGAAATCATGCCAGTCGGCGCCTTTCGGCAGATAAACCTGTCGCGACCTGGCTTTATATTCGGTGACCGGATTGATGAGCAACGCCGGACCGAACATGAACTGATCGCCGATATTCAGAGTATTCTCATCAGCAAAATCCATGCACAAGGCGCGCATGATGGTATAGTCGTCGTGCGTCACCAGGCCGGCGAGGGAATAGATATAGGGCATGAGGCGATAGCGCAGTTTAATGTGCTCCAGAATCGACTGATAGGCCGGATGGTCCGCGGGCGCGACATTGAACGGTTCGCGATAGGGGAATTCGCCGTGGGCGCGGAACAGGGGGCAGAATGCGCCGAACTGGTACCAGCGCGTCATCTGTTCGCGCCACTCATCCAGGTCGTCGCCCTGCGCATTCTGATAGCGC
>JAFGJB010000108.1 GCA_016929295.1 Candidatus Zhuqueibacterota bacterium
GCCGTGTGCGTCTCCAGGGGCGCATGCGCGACATAGTGGTTGTAATAGGAGGCGGTGAGGATCGTCGCGCTCGCATTTTTTCCAGCACTGACATCGCCTTTCTCGGTCACGATACGATCGGATGTTGCCGATTTTTCGAGAAATTCAAAAAGCGTCTCGTCAGTGCGCGGATCGCTTTGGACATCGAATTCAGCCTTTATCCCCGATAAAGCGGCTTCAGCGACATCCGGCTTGTCGGCCAGGACGGCGATGTAATCGTCCTCTTGCACGAGGAGGAGATCGGCGCGATCCTTCAACGCCGAGCTGTCGACCGCTTTCAACCGGGCGCCATGCGCCGGCGGCCGCAGCACGCAGGCGTACAACATATTCGGCAGAAAGATATCGCCGGCGTATTTTGCCGTCCCCAGCACCTTTTCCAGCGCGTCGGAGCGACGCACGGGCTGTCCGCAGATCGAGTGCGCCGCCAGAGGCTCTGGCTGCGCGGTGATCGTGTGGCGATATTCGATCCTTTGCCCCTTCAGCAGCTCGGCATAAGTGATCCTGGCTTCCGGCGCATCCTTTCTCGAAATCACGCCGTCATGGACGATGAGCTGATCCGCTTCCATGCGCCACTCATCGGCCGCCATCTGCAGGAGAATCGCTTTTGCCCGCGCGCCGGCGCTGCGCAGGGCCGGACCGAAATATTTCGTCGTGCGCGAGCCAAACGTGCCGCTGTCATACGGACAGAGGTCGGTGTCGCCCATCACCATATCGATCGTCTGCATAGCCACATCGAGCTCGTCGGCGATCATCTGCGCCAGCGAGGTGATGATGCCCTGGCCCATCTCGATCTTGCCGGTGTAACAGGTGATGCGGTCCGCCTGGATGCGCAGGTAGGCGTTCGCATCCTCCGGATAGTCGCGCCCGCGCTGCGCCTCTGCCGCGCGCGTGCCGACGAGAAAAAATACTGTCAGGCTGCCCGCCCCTTTGAGAAAGTCACGCCGACTGACAAGATGCCGCCGGCCATCGGGATCGTATAAAAATTGGGACTCGCGCATGTGTCATCCCCTTTGATTTGACTGAAGAGTGACCGAACGGGATCGTCCCGCTTTTTCATTGCTCAGAAGGGCGCCGGCCGGTCTCTCCTTGCCCGCGCATTCGAGGCCGGGCCACTTGATAAAGCTGCGCATTGCATGCGCTCTCCTCGATAAAGACGCTATTTACAGATAATCGTGATTTTTCTACAAAAATGCCAGCAACATTTTTCGCATCTGTTGAATCTTGAGCTGTAAATTTATCGATCACAATCAAGCATTCGTTCGATTCAAGCGTGTGTTTGACTGCAATAATTCCCGTCGACGCAATATTTTTATACATTGAATTTTTATCCGGATATGGTTATAATGCAAAGAGGCTTTGGTATCAAATTGGAGCGTCGCTGTGAAAAGTGCCAGGATGTTCGCGCTTCTCGCCATCATCGCCTGTGCGAAGGTGACGACTTTTCCTCCTGCCGATTTTGCGCCGGGATGGGCCTATCAATTTGCGCCGGAAAAATACTCGCCCGATAACCTGCATGAGATCATCGATGGCGAAGCCGAACTCTATCGCCAGTATGACGTCGTCGAGATGACGGCCGTCTCCTGGGTCCATCAAGACGATGCATCGCAGACCGTGAGCGTCGAGCTCTACGACATGGGAAACGCGCTGAACGCCTTTGGCATCTACAGCCATTATCGCCGGCCGGACATGCCATTCGCGGACATTGGCCAGGGGGCCGTGGTATCGGAGCTGAGCGCCCGATTTTGGCAGGGGCGTTATTTCGTGCGGCTGAACGCGGGATCATTGTCGCCGTTTGTGCAGGACGCCATGCGCGCCCTGGCCGACAGCATGGCCGCGGCGCTGCCGCCGGCGCCGGCGCCGCAAGAGCTCTCCTTTCTGCCTCTGCAAGATCAGTCGCCCAACACGCTGCGCTATATCGCCACCCCCTATCAGGGGATAGCGGCATTGCCGCGAACGCTCGAAGCGCACTATCAGTCTGCGACCGCCGAATGGACGGGATTCATCGTCCTCTTCCCCTCGCCCGCCGACGCGGCGCAGGCCATGAACGTCTCAAACGCCGGAGAAGGGATGCTCTTGCGGCAAGAATCGCGTTACATTCTCGGCGTGCGCGATTACACCGCGGCCGAAGAGGCCGTCGAGTTTTTGCAGCGCTTGGGGGCGAGATGTGCGATGTGGTGACAACCATTGTAAAGTTGAGGGGCGGACATCATTCATTCAAGAACAATATTTTGCCAGTTGCGTTGACCAGGATCACCTTGCAGGAATAAAGGATAGTGATGTTTTATCTTCTTTGCTACTCGCGATGCTTGGGCTCTCTCGTCAATCCTGTCGATCTTGTGAATCCCGTCCAATTTTTGCTTGACTGCAAATGACAATAAAATTCTCGCTATTCATTTTCAAAAAATGCGAATTCTGCCCATCGGCGTCTCAAGGACCTCGCCGATGATCGGCGCGTTGACGCCGTGTTCCTCCAGCATATCCTGCAGGCGCCTCGCCTTATTCTCTGCGACGGCGATCAACAGTCCGCCCGAGGTCTGCGGATCATTGAGCAGCAGCTGCTGATCCGGCGATAAATGCGCGGCATAATCGACGTGCGACGCGACGTACAGATGGTTGGCGCGGGTGCCGCCCGGCACGGCGCCCATGGCGGTCGTCTCGATGGCTTCCGGGATGACGGGGATGTCGTTGAAGTGCAGGCTAAAGCCAACGTGACTTGCCTGCGCCATCTCCAGCGCATGGCCCAGCAGGCCAAAGCCGGTGATGTCGGTCATGGCGTGCACGCCGACTCTCTGGCAGCATTCCGACGCCGTCCGGTTGAGCGTCGCCATGATTGTCGACACCTTATCGATGACCGCAGCTGTCGCCCGGCCGTTTTTCAGCGCCGTGGTGATGGTGCCGACGCCGATGGATTTGGTCAACAGCAGGACATCGCCCGTTCGGGCGCCGGCATTGGTGATGATTTTTTGCGGATGAATCGTGCCGGTGACCGCCAGTCCGTATTTGAGCTCTTCATCGCTGATCGTATGTCCGCCGACGATGACGGTATCGGCCTCGGCCGCTTTGTCCTGTCCCCCGGCCAGGATGGCGGCCAGCACCTCGAAGGGGAAGGTGCTTTTGGGAAAGCCGACGATATTGAGCGCCGACAGCGGCGTCCCGCCCATGGCATAGACATCGCTCAGCGAATTGGCGGCCGATATTTGGCCGTACACGTAAGGATCATCGACGATCGGGGTGAAGATATCGACGGTCTGCACGAGCGCCAGCTCGTCGCTGATCTGCACCACGCCCGCATCATCGGCGGTGTTATATCCGACGAGCACGCGCGGATCATTGATTTTGGGCAGCTTTTCCAAAGCTGCGGCCAGTTCATTTGGCGCCAGCTTGGACGCTCAGCCGGCGCACTTGACCGATTCGGTCAAGCGTTTGTGGTTCTGCATATAGTTGTGCGACACAGTGAACCTCTGGGGAAAATGAGAGTACTTGGCGCGGCCTTTGGCCGCAACCAAAAACATCTAAACCGCCGAGGGCGCCGAGAGTCACAGAGGAAAAGAAGCGAAATCGGGCA
>JAFGJB010000109.1 GCA_016929295.1 Candidatus Zhuqueibacterota bacterium
ATTTGGATAATTGGCGAAATGAACATCCTCTTCCTCCTCCACTGCAGTGACGACGGTCTCCGTATAGCGCATCTCGCCGTCAGAGTCGAGATATTCGAGGCGGAGAGCATGGTCACCCGGTTGCCCGGCGAACGGATAGCGGTAGGTCAGATTCTCGTCCAGGCTGATCTCTTTTTCGCCGCCGACCGTCTGCCAGCCATCGTGCAGTCGCTTTTGTACGCGAAAGATATTGCCGCAATGCGGGGTATTGGTCGTCCACCGCAGCTCGACGCCAACGTCCGTCGAGGCGAGCTGCAGTCGCGTCACCTCGATTGGGCCGTAGCGAATATTGGCTTGACCGGGCGTACCGTGCGGCATTGCGGCGTACCAGTTCGTCGGTTTTGTCCTGTCCGCCGTCGGGGCGAGCAGCGCAAGCGACGCACCGCGGCCATTGGCCTTTGTCGGCCACGGATGGCTCGATTGATAGGCGACGATATCGATGAGCCGACCATGATCATCAAAAAGGCGAACGACGTCGCCCTGACTGGAAAAGCCGAAAGCAAAATCGCCTGTCACATTGTGCACAAGCGGAAAAAACGCCCGAAATGTCGATATTTTTTCCGCAAGGACGAGATAGCCATGCGGCGCTATTGTCGTCTCTTGCGGCAAGACAAAGCAATGCTTGTCACGATCATCCTTGAGCATCCAGCCGGATAAATCAAGCTCAGCATCCCCCCTGTTATACAATTCGATCCAGTCCTTGACATCAAAATAGGCAGCGGATTTGTAATTGATTTCGTTGATAATAATTTCCGCTTTCGGGATCGGCTCGAACAAGGCCGTCACCGTCATATCGCCGAGTGGCCGGATCGACAGGGAGTCACAGTTGTCGTCCCTGCCACGCCAACCGACGAACCGGTAACCTGATTGCGCCTCGGCTCTGATGCATAGAGGCACATCGGAGAAAAATTCTCCGCTCCAGGGATAATCGGGGAGGGCTTGTCGTCCCAAGACGAGGCGTCCGGCTGCTTTGTCATTGAGGTCGAATGTCATCTGCACCGGATCGCCGAGATCGAAATGGTCTTGAAGATGCCCTTTGACATAAGGGATTCTCTTGTCAGCGAATTCATACAGAACGGCGCAGTAGTCGCGCCACTCCGCCATTGTCTCCGGCGGATCGCCGTAATTTTCGACGCCGGCCCAGCGCGCGAGATGACGCGCCATCTCCGGCTCGAGCGTATCCTGCATGTCGGCGATGATTTGCTTGACATGCTCCGGCGCGAAGCTGGTGTTCAGTAAAAAGGCAAACCGACTGATAAACTGATCGCGAAATGTCCTGTTGCGCAACAGGCTGACGAACAATTGATCCTTGAGGGCGTTGCGATACAAGGTGTTGTTCGCGTAGGATGATTCATAGCCAAAACCGTGATCCATATCTTTGATGAGCCACATCCAACGCCCTTGCCATTTAGGCCGCCACATGTATTGATTGTTGCCCGGCCAGTCGCGGTTGTTGCAATAGATTTCGACGATGAAATAGTCGATATAGTTGTCGATATCGATCAATGTTTGCGCCTGTCGATAGTGAACCGGATCGGCGAGGTCTGCTGTGAGAATATAATCGCGCAAGATCTTATAGTTCAGGGAATCGCCCGCATAAACCTGAAAACCATAGTTCCAGGCGACCAGGTCGATCTCATCGGCGTCTATGTTGAAATTAGCCGCAATATAGTGCTCATTCAGGCGTTCGCGCAAATTGTGGATGCCCCAATAGACGCCGTTCAGCAACACGATGACCGGCCGATAGGCCTGGGTCGGCAGGCCTATTTCATCAGCCAGGCAATGCATGAGGGCATCGCGAAAGAGCGTGCGGTTCCAGTCATTGCCGGAATTGCGCAGCATAAAGGCTTCAAAATCTTGAATCTCTTTTTGGGGGAATAGCCTGCAGTTGAATTTTCCAGCGCCATATTTTTTTCGCGCATAGATGGCCAAGGGCTTGAATGGCGCCGCAACACTGTAATGACCGAAAATACGCACGCCCGCGTTTTCGGCCAGCAGCCGTTTTTGATTGTCAAAAAATTCGACATGCACCGGACGTTCCCACTCTCGCCAAAAATTGGCGCCTTTGTAGGGGTATTCCTCGCGAGCGTTTGGTCCTTTGACATAGATGCCGTACGTCTCATCCCATAAATGATATGGATCGGTCGCCAGGGAGATGACCGGGAAAGAAAATGACTCGTTGATGATAAATGTCGCTGTGACGATTTCACTGGCTGCGGCTGCAGCAGAATAGGCTTGCGCTCTGATGACGACCGTCGTATCCAGTCGTATTTCTGCCGTGTAGAGCGAAGAATGGATATCCGGTTCGCTGCCGTCGACGGTATAATGGATCGATGCATTCAGATCATCGCAGGTGATCGCCAGGTGTGGCGGTTCATCATAAAAGCCCGGGGGAAGGGAAAAGTTTGGCGTTGCGGTGATGGGCAGCTGATTCGAGGATGCATTGGAACGACCGGGCGTCGCATGTGTCAATAACAGAGCTGCGTCCGAACCATCAGGCAGTCGGCCGAACGCCCGATCCTTGGTCAGATGCGGCACATCCAGTCGATCGGCCAATTCCCCGTGCGGATTGATCAATGTCAGGATCTCGCCGGAAGAGCTTAATTTAAAATTGGCATGCAATGGACGATTCGGAATCGCGCGATTCTTGTCGGATGCATAAATGAGCAGGAAATGCTGTGATGGGATGACAATGGCCGGAAAAATCCACTTGCAGGGAATTTTGGGATCATCTGAAAGGCCAAAACCGGCGAGATTCAGGGAGGCGCCGGGATTATACAACTCGAGCCAGTCCGATGTCTCGCCGTCGTCATCAAACAGGGTGGTGTCGTTGGCCGACATCACCTCATTGATGATGACGCTGGAACGCGCCGATGCCATTGCCAGCATAAAAAGCAGTACAACAATCCACTTTGACAGCCTGTTCGGCGACATCATTTTAAAAGCCTCAAAAAAGCACCGCGCCGGAGATTCACCGCGCATTCCATCTGCACGGCCTAAAAAGCTGGTTTCACTGTGATGTACAAGCCCAAGAGCACTATAATGCCCAGATCACATGAGGAGCAACGGTAGTAGCGCGTCCCGGGAACGAGGCGCATCCACCATTTTCGGTGCAGGCGCAACAGTTGCGAATTACTGCAAACGGGACACTGCATTGTAAAGCGGAATTTCATCACAAACCTCCCAACACGACACCTGTAATGACATTTTGACGATTTTCACAAGATAATTCTATATACGGCACATCCCACGGGAATGCGCACAGCGGAGTTGATATCCTGCCAAAATAGCAAGAGCCGGCGCTCGCTCAGGGTCGATTCAGCTCAAAGGCCTCTGGGCCTGTCGATCAAGACGGATCTCGTCATAGATGGTTCCGGCGCGCAGCGATGATATCCAGAACTTTGTCATGGACAATACCATTCGTGACCACCACGCCACGGTTTTGCAGCAGTTCGCGTCCGAGCGAAAAGTCCAGCGCTCTGCCATCAATATCCGTCACCCGACCACCGGCCTCCTGCACAATGATGGCGCCGGCAGCGTGGTCCCAGATTTTTTCGCGATAGATATCATCTTTGGGATAGCGCAGATACAAAGAGGCATCTGCGCGCGCCACGGCCGCGTACTTGCACTGGCCATCGATTCTCAACGGCGTGCGCGTCATCCCCAGACTCGCTGCAATGTCCGCATGGATCGCCAGAGCTGAATGAGCGCTCTCGACAGATTCGGCGAATCGTGCCCGGCCCGGATCATCGAGCTCATCCACCCGAATTGGCTGTCCATTTGAGCTGTCCAGATCACTCATAAAGGCGCCTTCGCCCTTTTTTGCATAAAAGATGCAACCCCTGTCGGCCGGCTTGTCGAGTTCCTTCGGCAGATTCGGGCAGCCGAGGACGCCAACTTGCAGCTCGCCCTCTTCAAGCAGAGCGAGGGCGACCGCGTACTGTTCTTGACGCAGGAATCCCTTTGTTCCATCGACCGGATCACATGTCCAGAAGCGACTACGGTCCGATTTCCCTTTTCCTCGCGCAATCAGTGCCAGCATATCATGCTCATCCACTCCCTCTAACTGTTCCTGTACAAGTTCGAGGACTCTGCTGCGCATATCGTGATTTTTCAGCAGTTCATCAATATCTTCTTCGCCGACAAGAGGATCCGCAGCAAATGATTGTGCCAGGAGAGCGCTCATGACAGCCTGACTGCCATAATCGGCAATTGTCACAGGAGACTGATCTTTTTTCTGCAGCCTGTCCACATCTACAAGCTTGAATTGTACGCTCGCGCACAGTTCTGACGCTTTCCGCACCGCCTGCAGTGCCACCGCGAGTTCTTTTTCATACGCCATGAGGATTCCTTTTCTGACTGACGTCTGCCGCAGATTGCATAATTCGCACCACAGACGGAAGCGCTGCTAAAGTTCTTTTTGATAAAAGCGATAGGTTTTATATCTCTCCGCCTCGAGATGCTCAAGCGCGGCGATCATTCTTTGATTGGTTTCGACGATCATCGAGCACTCGGACTCTTTATATCCCATCTGAATTCCTTCCTCGATGGTATTCAAGTAAAAAAGCGTATCCAGTCCTTTTTGTCGATGCTCTTTCCTGACACCCATAGCGATCGTTCGCAGCCGTCTAATTTTTTTCATCCCCAGCCAGATTCGCAGCAGACCGAAGGGAAACAATCTGCCGTTTGCTTTTTTCAAAGCCGGATTGGCATCTTTGGCGCTGAGAGAAAAACCGATGCATTCGTCATTTATAAACGCCAGATAGGTCAAATTCGGTTCCACCACATATTTGAGCTCTTGTTTCAAATCGCGCAATTGGCCGTCGGTAAAGGGCACGTGTCCCCAGTTTTCCATCCACGCTTCATTGAAAATCGGCCCGATGTAGCCCACTGCCTCATCCAGCTTTTTCATATTGAGTCGTTCGATGCGTATACCCTGTTGCAGGACGCGATCCCGAATACGTTTGAAAGACGGCCGCAATTTCAATGTGTCGCGCACCATGAAAGCGTACCAGTCGATTGCTTTTTCAAAACCGCCATTGACGAGGAGATCGTTATAGTAGCGTGGATTATAGGCCAGCAACACCACAGGCATCGAGTCGAAACCATCGTAGAGGATGCCGCTGGCGTCGTAAAGCGTAAAATTATAAGGGCCTTCAATCCTTTTTTTCCCTTTTAACCGCAACCATTCCTCGGCTCGGTCAAAGAGCAAATCGGCGACATATTGATCATTGACGCATTCAAAAAAGCCGAAATGGCCGGAGCGATCGTCGCGGTATTTTTCATACTGAAAATCAATGTGCGCCGAAATCCTGCCGAGCGGCTCCTTCCCTCTATAGGCCAGGAACAGCTCCGCTTGCCCGAACGTGAAAAATGTCCCATTGCTTTTATCGAGAATCTTCAATTGATCAGCAATGAGAGGAGGCACCCAATATGGGTCGTTTTTATAAATTTTCCATGGCAGGGTGATAAATTGTTTCAACTCTTTTTTGCAGGACACAGGACGAATGTCAATGATCATAGCCAACCTCCGGGTGTTAGAACTCTGCTGCAAAATAGCAAAATTTTTATTGATATTTAAAGTAAAATTTGCTAAAATAACAAGTTTTGAATACTATTTTAGCAGAAAGGTTTGAAATCAGATGGCACATCACAAATCCATGCATAAAAGAATAAAGACCAACGCCCGCGATGCGAAACGCAACAGGCAATATTTGTCCAGGTTGAAAACGCAGATCAAAAAAGTGCGCACGGCGCAAGATGAAGGGGAGGGCGAAAAGCTCTACCGTGAAACATCATCTTACCTCGATAAATTAGCGAACAAGGGACTCATTCACCGCAATAGAGCTGCAAACCAAAAATCCAAACTGGCAGCTGTCATCAAAAAGCTCAAGTGAGCCATTCAGCAATGAAAAGAGCCGAGCTGCTGCAGAGCCCGGCTTTTTTTAATACAACATCACACTCAAACATATTTGCCTTTAGGGGAGTAATTGGGCGCTTCTTGTGTTATCTGAATATCGTGTGGATGGCTTTCCAGCAGCCCCGCTGATGTTATTTCAATGAAACGCGCCTTTTGTTTCAACTCCGCCAGGGTGGCGGCGCCGCAATAACCCATGGCTGCTCGCAGGCCGCCGATCATCTGATAAATGACATCGCTCAATTTTCCGCGATAGGGGATGCGTCCTTCAATGCCCTCGGGCACCAGCTTTTTCAGATCGCGTTCTCCTTCCTGGAAATAGCGGTCTCCCCTGCCCCCGCGCATGGCGCTCACCGATCCCATCGCCCGATAGACTTTGTAGCTGCGACCTTCAAAAATGAGCATCTCTCCCGGACTCTCTTCGGTGCCGGCGAGCATGTTTCCCAGCATGACGGAATCTGCGCCGGCGCCAATGGCTTTGGCAATATCGCCGGTTAGCTTGATGCCGCCGTCAGCGATCAGGGGGATGTCATGCTGAGCGCAGGCGGGAGCGCATTCCATGATGGCTGTCAATTGCGGCACACCCGTGCCGGCGACCACCCGAGTTGTACAAATAGATCCAGGTCCGATTCCCACTTTGACCGCATCAACTCCGGCATCGATCAATTCCTGACACGCCTCGGCGGTTGCGATGTTGCCGGCAATGATCTCGACATCAAAGTTCTTTTTCAGCATGTCAATTGTGAGAAGGACGCCGCGCGAATGGCCGTGCGCTGTATCGACGACAATCACGTCTGCGCCGGCCTCCAGCAATGCCGCTGCACGCTCTTTGGTATCCATCGCCACACCGACAGCGGCCCCGACCAACAGGCGGCCGTGTTTGTCTTTGGCGGCGAATGGAAATCTTTTGCGGTTCTGTACATCCTTGACAGTGATCAGGCCTTTCAATCTTTGCTCCTTGTCGACGACGAGCAGCTTTTCGATGCGATGCTTCTGCAGGATCTTTTCCGCATCGTCCAGCGATGTGCCGAGCGGCACAGTGATGAGGTTTTCCTTGGTCATGAGGGATTTGACCGGTTTGCTGGTATCCGTTTCAAAACGCAGATCCCTGTTGGTCAAAATGCCGACGAGCTTTCTGCCATCGACGATGGGGATGCCGGAGATGCGATACCGCTTCATCAGCTCCATGGCTTCGCTCACCTTGCGATCGGGCGCAAGCGTGAATGGATTCATGATCATGCCGCTTTCCGATCTTTTCACCCGATCAATCTGATCTTTCTGCTCTTCTATGGAGCAATTTTTGTGAATGACGCCGATGCCGCCTTCGCGCGCCAGTGCAATCGCCTGCCCCGACTCGGTGACCGTATCCATGGCCGCACTCACAATGGGGATGTTCAGGTTGATGTGCCTGCTCAGTCGAGTGTGAACAGTCACCTCTTTTGGCAATACTTCCGACTTGCACGGTATCAGCAACACATCATCAAAGGTGTAACCCTTTTTAACAATCTGGCCCATAGACATTCTCCGGTTATTAAAGCTCTCCGATAGTCGCTTCGACACTCTTGACGATTACATTTTTTTTCACCAGCTCCCTTATCTTGTCGATATCCGTTTTCAGCAAGCGATCGTGATGCATCGTCGGAATATGCTGGCGGACGGCGGCATAGGCTATTGCAGATCCAGATCCAGGACGCAGATTTTGTCTGAACTCGATCGCCTGGCAACCGGCCAATAGCTCGATGCCGATGACGGTTTCAGCGTTTTCGACGACATCGAGCGCTTTGCGCGCGGCGAATGTTCCCATACTGACAAAATCTTCCTGGTTCGCTGATGTGGGTATTGAATCGACCGACGCCGGGTGACAGAGGACTTTATTTTCGGAGACAAGTGCGGCCGCCGTCACTTGCGCGATCATATAGCCCGAATTCACGCCGCTCTCCGGGGCGAGAAATGGCGGCAGACCGCTCTGATTGGGATCCAGCAGATTTTCCAGACGCCGCTCGGAAATATTTGCCAGTTGCGCGACCGCAATCGCCAGGGTGTCGCAGGCGGACGAAACGGGTTGGCCATGAAAATTGCCGCCGGAGAGCACATCATTATCCTGCCAAAATATCAGCGGATTGTCCGTAGCGGCATTGAGCTCGGTGGTGATGACATCGGCCGCGTAACGAATGGCCTGGCGCGCTGCCCCATGAACTTGCGGAATGCAGCGTGAACTGTAGGGATCTTGCACCTTGTCGCAATTTGCGTGCGATGCGGTGATTTCGCTCTCAGCCATCAGAGCGCGTAGATTACGCGCCACTTGAATCTGGTCATTGAATCCGCGGGCCTTCTGAATGCGCTCGTCAAACGCGACAGCCGTGCCGAGCAGGCTCTCGACTGTGATGGCGCCGGCAATATCAGCCAGCCTGGCCAGATTTTGCGCCCGAACGAGTGCTTCGACGGCAAAGGCGGTCATAATTTGCGTGCCGTTCAGCAGCGCCAAACCCTCTTTGGCCTGCAGGGTGATCGGTTGCAGCTGTGCGGTCCGCAGCGCCTGGTCACCGGAAAGGACAACGCCATCGACCGTCGCTTCCCCCAAACCGAGCATGACCAGGCTCATATGTGCCAGGGGCGCCAGATCTCCCGAGGCGCCCACTGATCCTTTTGCCGGTATATTGGGAATGACACGCCGGTTTATCATCTCCACTAAAAACTGGGCAATCTGCGGTCGCGTGCCGGAAAATCCTTTACATAAGGTATTGGCTTTGAGCAACAAGGCGGCACGCACAATCGGCGCCGCTACAAGATCACCGGTGCCGCAGGCATGGCTGAGGACAAGATTCAGCTGAAGTTCCTGCAGTTCGTTCGAAGAGATATGAACATTGCTCAGCTTGCCAAATCCGGTATTCACGCCATAAACTCTACGACCATCAGCAACGATTTTTTCGATAGATTTTCGCGAACGCTGCATGAGTTCGACGGCGCGGGGAGCTATAGAAACATCATGTCCCTGATGAGCGACGTTCACTACGTCCTGAAGCGTCAAAGATTCGCCATCAATGATGACCCTGTTCATGCCGGACATCCTAAAATTAATTTTTTAATTTAAGAAGAATTTGACGAAAACTCAACTCGTTTTATTGAGGCGATGAAAGTCAAGAGCGGAGATCAGGACGAGAAAAAAAAGCGGCATTCTTGCCGCTTTTTATGCATTTTTACAATGTTCCTTCCGTTCGAAAACGGTGATATAATTCGAGCACAGCAGGGACGTACGTGCGCGTCTCTTCCCACAAAATCATATTGTCGCGTTTGTTGGCGATCCACATTTCGGCACGCCTGGGGCCGCCGTTGTAGGCGGCGAGACCGCCGTCCTTCTCGTACAAACCGACGAGCTGGTTCAAATAACGACACCCCAGACGAATATTGTAAATTGGATTGAATAAAACGTCCTCAGGCGTCGTCCAAGGCAGGCCTTCCTCGACCGCCAGAAAGGCCCCTGTCGCGGGCATGATCTGCATCAATCCCAGGGCGCCGGCGTGCGAAACCACCTTGGGATCCCAGGTTTTGGCGCTTTCATGAGTGATGGTCGCTGAGATGAAATTGATATTCAGTTTAGGGTATTTTTTTGTCATCAGATATATTTCATTGGCGAGCTCATATTTGAGCGAATCGCTCATGGTGCGATTGTATCGACTGATGATCTGCATCACTTTGTCAATACTGGACTTTCTTTCGACATGAATGGCTTGCAGGCGATTGTGCGCAGCGAATGAAGATTCGATATGGCTGATTTGCTCGGTTTCCAGAATAGTCGCTCGAATAAAAACTAGATAAAGGGTACCCAGGACCACGGCTGCGATGAAAACAAGTGCTGTCTTTTTTAGTACTCCTTTAAATAACATTTGCCCTCCTCTAACTCAGGCATCAAGTTGCTTTTCCAGGTTGCTTTGCGATCAACGCTGAATACCTATTGATCGCCCGTGTTAGAACAACTATTATGCCAGGATATTTCATGTTTTTTCGGCAAAATGAGGGCAGGACGGCTATCTTGCCTATTTTCATAGACTTTTCACGGCCAGATTTACACCCTGGAAATCGCGCTGTCGCCGGCTAAAAGTCGAAATTTTGTATCACGGTAATGCTTCATCTCACGGTGATACACTTTTTCGACTTTGGCCACAACAGCAAGCAGGAGCGCATGCGAGGTCAGGCGGTGACGACCTTCATCGTCTCACGGGCAACGACAATTTCTTCATCGGTCTCCATGACCAGGGCGCTGATGCGCGAATCCTCGGTCGTGATGATCGGAGCATGGAGCGAGTTTTTGTGACGATCAATTTTAACTCCCAGAAAGCCCAACGACAGAAGAACTTGCTCGCGCAAATCCGCATCCCGTTGGCCGATGCCGCCAGTGAAGGCGATGGCATCGAGGCCTTCCATGAGGACGATGTATTCCCCAATATAGCGTTTGATGTCATAGATGAACTTGTCGCGCGCCAACCTGGCGCGCTCATTCCCCTGGCGGATGGCGGCGTTGATATCTCGCATATCAGCCGACACCCCCGAGAGTCCCAGCAGTCCGCCGCGCTTCGCGAGCTCATCCAATGCCTCCTCAAGGGTGATGCCCTTTCTCTCCATGATATAGGACAGAACAAAGGGATCGATATCGCCGACGCGCGCCCCCTGAACGAGTCCAGATTGCGGTGAAAATCCCATCGACACATCCACAGACACCCCGTTTTTGCAGGCACATATCGACGATGAACCGCCGAGATGACAGCTGATGATCTTGTGGTCCGGTGCACATTTCAACGCCTTCACGGTCTCCTCGGTGACATAGCGATGGGATGCCCCATGGTAGCCGTAACGGACGACATGGTGCTGTTCAATCCAGTCATACGGCGTGCCGTAGATTTTTGCATATCGCGGAACAGTGGTATGGAATCCCGGCTCGAAAACGCCGACAAGCGGTGTGTCCGGCAGCATTTCCCTGAACATATAGATCGCGGTCAGGTATGGCGGATTGTGTGCCGGCGCCAGCGATTTATAGTTTTCCATCGCCTGCAGCACATCGTCGCTCAGCAGCACCGAGCCATTTCTTTCGCCCGCTTGTATGGTCTTAAAGCCGACAGCATCGCACTCTCGCAAACTCTGCAATACCGCATGGTCGGATTGCGTCAGAAAATCCAGCGCGTGCTGAACCGCTTCGCGATGCGTCGGGATGGCCATTTCCTTTTCAAACACCTTGTCGCCCGCCACCCAGTAGGTGATGACACCGTTGTCCGTACCCACCCTGTCCACATGCCCTCTTGCCAGGCGCTGCTCCGCCGCCATGTCCAGGAGCTGAAACTTGAAACTGCTCGAGCCGATGTTGCAGACAATTATCTTCATCTGATTTCCATGGAACACAAATGCCGTCACCTCTCATGACGGCATTTGTCCGGGTGATGACTTTTCACGCCAGTTTTTGAAAAACAGCCTCGGTTACCATTGTTATCAACGCCTCGCGATCAACCTGCTCGGCGCCATCGGGCTTGAGGTTTGCCTTCTGATTGGATGTCGCCGAGGCGCCCTGATAAATCTCGCACGATTCATTACCGGCGCCTTCGCATATCAGGCACCCTGCTGTTGACGGCACACCGTAGCGCGCTCGTGCTTCCATCAAGCGCTGCACGTCCTCCTTCGGCAATACCTTGACGCCGCCCAGTTGCTGCGCCACAAAGCTGATGTGGGCAAAGTGCTCCAGTGTTTCCATTTTGTGATAGGCGTTCAGAACGTCAGAGCCAATGGTCAACGCGCCATGGTTGGCCAATAAAAAGGCATCGTGATCCTTGAGAAATTTGAGCACCGGTGCAAAGAAATCGTCCGTACCCGGCTCACCGTATTCCACCAGCGGGATGCCACCCAGAACAATGATGACCTCCGGTAGCACGCACTTTTCCAGCGACAAGCCGGCGACGGCATATCCCGTGGCATGGATGGGATGCGCGTGACAGACGCTGTTGACGTCCGGCCGCTCCTTGTAGATGCGCAGATGCATGAACACCTCTGAAGACGGTCGCTTGCCCTGGGACAGGACATGGCCGTCGTAATCGACCAGCACGAGATCGTCCGGCTTCATATAGCCCTTGGATACGCCGGTCGGGGTGATCAGCACCTTTTTATCATCCACACGGGCGGAGATGTTGCCGTCGTTTGAAGCAACATAACCGCGCTCATAGGTGCGGCGACCAACCTCGACAATCTCTTTTTTAAGCTGATAAATAGATTTCGTCACGTCGCCACTCCGTTATTTTTCGGGCATCATTGCGGCCGTATCTTCGTGCGGACGCGGGATGACATGAACGGAGACCAGCTCGCCGACCTTGGACGCCGCCGCGGCGCCGGCGTCCGTCGCCGCCTTGACCGCTCCGACATCGCCGGTGACGATGACGGTCACCAGGCCGCTGCCGACCTGCACCTTGCCAACCAGTTTGACGTGCGCCGCTTTGACCATCGCATCCGCCGCTTCAATTGCCGGGATAAATCCGCGCGTTTCGATCATTCCCAATGCTTCTTGTGCCATGACAGGTTCTCCTAAATTGAGTTTTTAATAAAGAGTTTTTTCGTTTTTATTCGTTCGTCATATATTTTCTTGGCAATCTCAAAATCTACTTTCTCTCGATGTTGGTTCGCCTCCTGGATAGTTTTAAATTTGAATATTCCCTTTGGAATATCAGCAGGGCGCAGCATTCTAACGAAATCCCAGTGTTCTGCCACTCTTTGATAATATTCCCTATCAGGTTTCATCACCCATAGTGCTTCTTCAGCATCTTGAAATGACCTGAATCTTTGGATCGCCATAATGTTACTCTTTCTGTCGTATTAGCCTTTCTAAAAAGAAAAGATCCATTTGATCCTTTTCTCGCAATGTATCTTTTTTCATCCGGTATAGCATCTCAGGAGTTGCCACCTTTAGAATGACATTTTCAATTTCAAGCTCTTTGTATTCCACATCCTCATAAGAAAACGCACTGCCAATGCGCGCGATAACATCGATATAAAAATCATCTGGTGTACCATAGCGAATGACAGCATACTCTTCTAGTTCCGCAGTTTTAATTTCATTAATAGCATTATCAGCATATATTGATTGAAGAGCTCTTTTCAAATTATCAATATTTTTAGGTAATAATTTGACGAACAGATCAATGTCTTCAGTAGGACGATTCAGCCCATATAATACAACTGCAAATCCTCCAACTAGAACATATTCAACTTTAAATCTGGCCAAAGCTTGAATGATTTGCATGAATCTGTCAAATTGTCTGGACAAAGGCCATCACCTCTCAAAACATTTGCAAACTTTTATACATCGCCAGCCGGCGAATGCGGGCAAAATCGCGCGGCGTGCAAATGCCTTCGCCGGTCGGGCTGGCGATGGTATGCGAGAAATAGGCCTCGCCTGTATAGCCGCCGTTGCCGGCAGTGCTGGCGCCGTTGACGACGACAATGTCCGTGTCGAGCGCCTTGTTGAATTTGGTGATGACATCGAGATCGTTCGAATGGATCATCGCCGTGTGCTTAAAGCCGTGCTCAGCCTGCACCGACCGCGCGATGCCTTCCTGCGCATCCTTGACCTTGACAATCGGCAAAAACGGCATCATTTGCTCTTCCTGGACAAAGGGATGATCGGCATCAGTTTGGCCAAACAGGAGTCGGACGTCGTCGGCTAGTGTGAGACCGACAGCCCTGGCGAGGACATTGGCGTTCTTGCCGATGAAATCGCGGCTGACGACGACACGGCCATCCTTATGGCCGAACACTTTGGTCGTCAGGGTGCTGATTTGCTCGTCATTCAACAACACGGCGCCGAAATCCTGCATCGTCTTTATGAAATCAGCAAAAATCCGCTCGACGACGAACACTTCTTTTTCAGCGATGCAGAGGATATTGTTGTCGAATGCAGCGCCGTCGATGATGCGTTTCGCGGCTCTCTGCAAACAGGCTGTCTCATCCACCAGAACGGGCGGATTTCCCGGCCCGGCGGCGATCACCTTTTTGCCGGCCTTGAAGGCGGCGGCCACAACGAGCGGGCCGCCCGTCGCGGCGATCATGGGAATGCGCGGGTGTTTGAACAGGACATCGATGGTTTCCATGGTCGGTTCCCGGACCATGGAGATGATATTCTCCGGACCGCCGCTAGCGACAATGGCCTGCGTGAAAATCTCCATCGCATAGGCCGACACCTTTTTCGCCGCCGGATGCACGTTGAACACAGCGCCATTTCCCGCCGCAATCATCATGATGGTGCTGTTCAACAGCACCGGAATCGGATGGGTGGACGGCGTGATCGCCGCGATGACGCCATACGGCGCCCAGTCCTCGTAGACGAGGCCATAGTCGCCGGTCCATGCCTTGCCTTCCAGATCTTCGGTGCCCGGCGTCGCATCGGCTGCGTTGTGATGCTTGATGATTTTATCCTCGACGCGCCCCATGCCGGTCTCATCGCGCGCCATGCGGGCAAAAGTTTCCGCATGGTCATGCATGGCCCGGCGCAGCGCGGCGATCACGCTCTCGCGCTGTCGCTTTTTCATCTCCGCCCACTGCTTTTGCGCTGCGAGCGTCGCATCGATGGCATCGCTCATCCGTTCGAAAATGCCGGTAGTCGACGACAGAGGGCGAGCCGGCGGCGCTGTCGTACCACTCCGAGAGCCAATGCGGCTCATCACTTCTTCAACGATTGCGGATACTAATTTCTCATCCATGTTCAAATGATCATCTCCCCAAACCAGTTCTGCCGATCAAATCCGGCGGCATTCGCCTCGTCCGTATCGACATGCATCTGCCGGATGAGGCCTTCCTTGACTCGCACGATGACATCGTTGAACGTGATGCTCGCCGGGCCGTGCGTCTTGACCTGAATCTTGTCCCCTTCTTTCAGACCCAATCGCGCCGCATCCTGTGGGCTCATGTGGACGTGCCGCAAAGCGCGAATGACGCCCTCCGGCAGTCGCAGCACGCCGGCTGGACCGATGACGGTGATCGGCGCCGAGCCTTTGATATCGCCGGAAAGCCGATAGGGCAGATCGAGGCCGAGGTAAACGCCGTCGGTATAGGGCAGCTCTATTTGCGATATCTCCCGAATCGGGCCTAAAATTCGCACCTTGTTGAACATCCGCATATTGGGGCCGACTATCGCGACGGTCTCGTTCGCGGCAAACTCTCCCGGCTGCGTCAGATCTTTTAGTTTGGTCAGTTTTTTCCCGGGACCGAACAGGATTTCCA
>JAFGJB010000110.1 GCA_016929295.1 Candidatus Zhuqueibacterota bacterium
GAGTATTACGGCGCCAATATGGACTATGTGCGCGCCATGAATGCAAACGGCAATACCTTGCCCTATATTGTCAACACGGGACCTGCGGGAGCGGTGGAGACAAATTACTCCTTTGATTACGGCAACTGCCATTTTGTTGTTCTAAACGAATATTTCAACGGCACGAGCGACGTTGGCACAGACGGGGATGTTGTGACTGCTCTTTACAATTGGCTGGCCGCTGATCTGGCCGCAACAACCAAACAACACATCTTTATCCTGGGCCATGAACCCGCCTACCCGCAGCCGGACGTCGATACGGGGCGAATTCGTCATGAATTTGACAGCTTGAATCAGTATCCCGAAAATCGCGATCGGTTTTGGCAGCTCATGGTGGATGAGGGGGTCATCGCCTATATTTGTGGTCACACCCACGATTACAGTCTCTATAACCACAACGGCGTCTGGCATGTCGAATCCGGTCATACCTATGGACTTGGTGACCCAGAGGCGCCGAGCACCTTTATGAAGTTTATGATTGATGGCGATGAGGTCACCTATGCGACCTATCGTGACGACATGGCCGGTGGTCCGTACACCTTGCGCTACACCGGCTCGCTGACATCCCCCGAGGAACAGGTCACCATTGTCCCAACCGGGTCAGTGTGGAGCTATCTCGATGACGGTAGCGATCAGGGAACAGCCTGGTCAGAGATCAATTTTGATGACAGCGCCTGGGCCTCTGGCACCGCGCAATTGGGGTACGGCGATGACGGCGAAACCACCGTCGTTGGTTATGGCCCGGATGCGAATAATAAATATATCACTACTTATTTCCGGCACACTTTTGACGTACAGGATGCAAACGCTTACACCTCTCTCAATCTCCGCTTGCTCCGCGATGATGGCGCTGTCGTCTATATCAATGGTAATGAAATTTACCGCACGAACCTTCCGGAGGGTACGGTCGATTACCAAACATTTTCCACTTACATCGTAAGTGATCCGGAAGAAGATCAATTCTTCTCGACCATGCTGAATCCATCGTTACTTGTAAATGGCACCAATGTCCTGGCTGTTGAAGTCCATCAGTGCAACCTGACCAGTTCGGACATCAGCTTTGATTTATCCTTGACCGGCGCAACAGGCGGCACACCCATCACATCCGTCTATGGACAGCTCTATCTCGATTATAACCAAAATGGAGTCCGCGACGCCGATGATGAAGGGCTCGCCAGGATCAATGTAATGGTGACGGACTCGCGAGGATCGCAAACCCTCATTACCAATCCCAATGGTGATTGGTCAGCATTTGTCGCACCGGGAACGGTGACTGTCGATATTGATGAATCCGATGCCGATTTTCCAGTCGACGCCATCCAGACCGCTGGCCAGGATCCCACGATGATCACGGCCTTTGAAGGCGACAACACTTACGCCGGCGCAGATGGCTATTATATCCAGATAAGCGAAATGATCCTTGTTGCAAAAGGATCGGTCTGGGCATTTCTTGATGACGGGGCGGATGGGGGAACGGCCTGGAACGATGTCTCGTTCAACGATGCTTCGTGGTCGACTGGAGCGGCGCAACTTGGCTATGGGGATGGCGATGAAGTCACTGTGGTGAGTTATGGTAGCGATCCCAAGAAAAAGTATATCACGACCTATTTCCGCCACGCTTTCAATGTCCCCGATGCATCACTCATCACAAAATTGAATCTTGGTCTGCTCCGAGACGACGGCGCCATTGTCTATTTGAACGGTTATGAAGTTTTCCGATCCAATATGCCGGTGGATCCCATCACCTATAAAACGACGGCCTCAACTGTCGTTGAGGGTGCTGATGAAAATCAATTTCTCACGACGACCATTGCCCCCAATCGGCTGACCACCGGTACAAATGTTCTGGCCGTGGAAATTCATCAGTATTTCAAAATGGACGAGGATATCAGTTTTGATCTTGAGTTAATAGCGCAACAATCGGGCGAGCCTGCCTCCTATGTCATGGGTCATCTCTATCTTGATGCCAACGGTAATGGAATTCAAGATGGCGGCGAAGCTGGTTTGGCTAATATCGACATCATAATTACCGATGTTGATAAAACACAAACCGTATCTACAAATGGGGATGGTGACTGGACGGCCATGGTTGCTGCCGGTTCAGTGACCATTGATGTGGATCAATCGGACGCCGATTTTCCCGCCGATGCTGCACAAACGGAGGGTGACGATCCGACCACGGTTGTTGCTATTAAAGGGGAAACCACTAACGGCGGAACGGATGGTTATCATGTGAGTCTTGGCGGCGCCATCGGAGATCTTGTGTGGAACGATTCCAATCACAACGGACTGCAGGATCAGGGCGAGGCTGGAGTGGAAGGCGTAACGGTGACGCTTTACAATGCCTCAGGTCAAGTTGGTTCGCCACAGACGACGGATAACAATGGAATTTATGAATTCATTGGACTGGATGCGGGTGAGTATCACCTTCAGTTTAGCAACATTCCAGCTGGTGCGATCTTTACGCTGCAAGACGTTAATGATAATAATAGTGATGCTCAGGATAGTGATGCGGATGGTTTGGGAGCGACGGCGGCCTTCTTGTTAGGTGAAGATGAGATCAAAACCGACCTTGATGCCGGCATTTATATCGAAGCTCCGCCTGAACCGGCGCAGGCATCCGGATTAATCTGGAACGATGCGAATGCAGACGGGATTAAAGACGCACGCGAAAAAGGCGTCGCCTCTGTGACCATCAATTTATTAACAGCGTCGGGAAATGCTGTTGCGACAGCCATAGCAGATCGAAAGGGCAATTATTCATTTGCAGATATTACACCGGGCACTTTTATCATTGAATTTGTAAATCCGAATCCTGGAGCACTCGCCTTTACGCTTAAAGATCAGGGATCGAATGATGCGGTCGACAGCGACGTAAATTCGGACGGGCGAACAGATGTTTTGACGTTTGTAAGTGGCGAGGTCAAAACGAATATTGATGCCGGCCTGGCGGATGGCGCCAATATGCAAAGTGAAAATACCATGATGCTGGCAAAAGTGCCGGATGAATACGATCTGCTGCAAAATTATCCAAATCCCTTTAATCCGGAGACGCATATTATTTTCATGTTGAAAGAGGATGGCGATGTTTTTCTCGCAATTTACAATGTCCAGGGTCAAATCGTAAAAATATTAGCTGACGGATTTCACGCAGCCGGAGTTTATACGGTTGTGTGGAAAGGTACAAATGAACAGGATCATCCGCTATCCAGTGGCACGTATCTCTATAAATTGAAGGTTAATGATTTTACGGCCACTCGCAAAATGGCCTTTATGAGATGAAAAAGTCGGATGATGGTAGATCGCGGATTTTGTCGCATCTCTTTTATTTTAGCTCGATTATGCAAATATCTCAGCTAATTATGCTTTTACAGCATGGGATGAAACCGCCGAGATACTATATTAGAGAATAGATGTCAAATAGCACAACATAGGTAACACTTGTTTTAACGAATAGATGTAGCATAACATAGGTAACACTCTTAACAGTGATTTGTAGCACCTCATAGGTTACACTCCCCTATAGGGGAGTCGCGATTTTTTAACGCTTCAAAGTTGCACAACATAGGTTACACTTTCAATTTATCTATGTAGCGTTTTAGCGAGCCTATAACCAATTCAGGATTTTCCTGATTAAAGTTGGGTAACGGATAAGGAAAGTGATCAATTTGAGTAACATCATCAATATAAACAGTCATCAGATGCCACTTTGTTTGCAAAGTCGCCTTGACGTATTGATACATAGCCTGCTCGGGCATCATAAAGGACTCGCCGCGAATACGAAGCTTTAGGTCGCTGCGGATGAAGCGAATGAAATGAATATAGCTGTCATACGGCAATGTCTGGTTCTCTGAAAAGTTAAAGTCATCTGCCAGTTTTATGAGCTTGATGTCGTGTTTATTTATCACTTGATTAGGTGTTTTGCCATGATTTGCTGAATAGACATGATTCTCATTATGGAAGATGAGAAAGTCAAGTAATCGTTCTTTGAAATGCTCATAATCTTTAAAGCGCTCGGCACGAAACAGCTTGTCGTCGAATGTAAAGTTAAAATGTTCAATGGTGCCGTTTCTCCACGGTTCGCCGGCCGGGATGAAAATCGGTTGTATACCGGCAGCAAGGCATAGTTTTGAAACCTTGCCAAGCGAATGTGGATAGCGATTGCTACCGAGGAAACTGAGTTCATTATCGAATTGCTGATAATCCGGTACGCCGATACTTTGCCAGGTCGTTATTAGGGCCCGGACAATCGAGTCATCATCCTTGGAACGCATCGGCACACACCAGACCAAGTGTGAGAAAAGATCGATTGTCGTCAGACCATAAAAACGGCCGTCGCCTTTCAGGTAACGTGGCCCGATAATATCTGTCTGGAAAATATGACCCGGATAACTCGACTCGGTGAACCATGTATATGCAACATTGCGTTTATTCCTCCGATCCTTCTTTTTCGGTAGAATTTTGTCGTTGCGTTTTAGAATTCGATTAATTGTCCAAACAGGCGGGGGTGTCCCGCCAAGTTTGTGAATATGCCAGCTAATGGCATTTGCGCCGATTTGAGCATATTTGGTTTCTTCGAGTTTCTGTCGGACATTAAGCACAAGCTGTTCAACCTCACCGTTTATTTTATGAGGTTTATGTTGTGGTGCTTTTGAATGATCTTGATACCAATCAGGAGCACCAAATTGATATCGATTGTACCATTTATAAAACCACTTTCGAGAGGCCTTCAACTCTCGACAAATATCGGTTACACTTTCACCCATGAGGTGACGTTTTATCGCTTCTTGACGACAGGTTATTTGATCCATATCGACCTCCTTTTTGAGGCCAATATGCAAAATCTGTTACCTATGTTGTGCTACTCAAATGACCCTTAAGTGTAACCTATGTTGTGCTACTAAAATGACTGTTAAGTGTTACCTATGTACTGCTACTTTTGGTGTAACCTATGTTGTGCTACTTGTCAAATAGACTATAACAAAGTAGTTTCGTATCACAAAAAAAATAGTATACATTCAACGCAAAGGCGCAGAGCTCGCAGAGAACACGCAGAGAAGAACTGATATTTAAAATCTAACCCATTGTTCGGTTCATATGCACGTGTCCGTTGTTGGAGTGAGCATTGTTCTCTCTCCCATTGTCCAGTAAAAAATGTGGGTAAAGACGAGCGGCTATCCGGGAGGGCTTTTTCATTCGAAGTGTTGCCTTGTCAGGCACAGCTCCGGCGCACGTGATCTTGCTAAAGCGCTACGAGTTGTTTTACGATCGCCAAGGGATTCGATTGAAGGATTGGGAAAGCAGCAGATCGTCTAGGATGAATGCATTTTCACATCACTTTTATTTCAAGATTTCGAAATGTGACGCCGCTATGGTTGGATAGATCGCCGGCAAAATAGCGGAAAAGGGCGTAAACATTGCCAATATGCTCAACCGGCAAAAAGATGATTATGCCTGCAATCCATCGGAACTTTTTTTCACTTTTCAAAGTTAGACACTTTGAACAGTAAAGATCCTAAATTCAGGATTACAAAACTCTTCCTCTTTGCTACCAACTCAAATTTCAACTCTTATTATAGTACACTCCAATATGGGTCGTGCGCCACCAAAATATTATGGGCGGTTCAAATCGCTCGATTTGTTCATGAAAATAGAAGGAGTACAAGCATGAAATCATTCCTTGCTTTGTTTATGGTGTTCACTGTTAATACTGTTCTTGGGACATCCTTGAAAGAATCGAATTCAGCAGATATTCTTGTGATCACCCGTCAAAAATTTGTCCAGAGTATAACGACCAATTATAAAACATGGCGTGAAGCTCAGGGCTTTGATGTGAAAATAGTGACCCTGGAAGAGATATTAACGGAATTCCCGTCGCTACAATATTTTAATTCAATCAAAGAATTTATGGATGTCGCATTCAACTGGTACACACCTCCCCAATACGTATTACTGGTCGGCAGTTTTAGAGCGTTGCCGTCATACCCGATAAGTGCTCCTTCACCGATCGGTGGGAGCAGCGATATGGATAATTATTATGTGATGGATAAGGAGGATGATGTTTTTAGGCTCAGAATTCCTATAGGACGAATTCCTGTGGATACAGCAGAACAGCTTGACGCGGTTCTGCAAAAATTAAGGCACGTGGAAAGTAAAAAGGACATCGATCAGTACGGCTTTGATTTCCTATTCATCGCTGATGATGGCCCACCGGATTATAATATTGATGTCTTTGAACATCAAGTAGAATCCCTGGTGAATTTGTTGCCCGCCAACCAAAGCTGGCAACGCATGGACCTGGATAGCTCATCACAATTTTACGGTACAAGAAAAAACTTGTTCGATTTTCTACAGAGAAAGCCAGTCTTTTTATATTTTGCCGGTCTCTCCAATGCAGAATTGTGGGGGCATGAGGGCATTCTCGCCTCGGTTGATATTGACTCGATAACTAATATCAACACACCATTTTTCATTTTGGGTTCACTGTGCGAGAGTTTTTATAACTCCAATCCGCAAAACATCCTCATTCAGCGTTTTTTGTGCGAGCCCGAAAAGGGCGCCTTTAGCGCCATTGCGTCAACAGGGCTTGTATTTACAAATCAATTCGACAGTCTGGCGCAAAACATATTTAAAGAAATGTTTCGCGGATCATCTCCCCGCCTGGGAGATGTCTTTCTGGGTGCTATCAACTCATTGGATAAAGAGCTACGTGGAGAATCAGGACTAACCCACTTTTTCTCGTTTTCTATTATCGGTGATCCATGCTTGCTTCTACCCCTTCAAATTCACGCTCGTGCGGATATAGACAAAGACCAGTCTGAGCTCACCTTTGAGTTAAAACAAAACTATCCCAATCCATTCAATCCGCGAACAACAATAGAGTTTTTCTTGGCATCGGACGAAATTGTTGATCTCAAGGTTTATAATGTGCGCGGACAGCCGATTGCCACTCTTTTGAGCAAAAAACTGCTGCGTGCGGGTGCACACTCTATTATCTTTAATGGATCACATGTGGCGTCGGGCTCTTTTATTTACAAAATCTCCGCAGGTGAATTTCAGCAGGCGAAACGAATGGTTCTGCTGAAATGAAAATGGAAAAGAACGACAACTGATATTCACAACATTCTGACCGTTATCCTCAGAGGTCATGAGCATACCGCACCATTCACGCGGACTCGGCTCGACCTTGTAGAATAACAGTAGTGTATCGGATAGAGTCTATTCTCCCCTACGGCTTTGTGCAATCATTATATGAGAAGATCGGCGTGATAGGTGGAATTTATCCTCTCCACTGGCTATGAAAGTTCTCATGTGGATGAATCTTATCTTCCCTAGCGCGGCAAGCCGCAATGCAAATGAACGAAGAATTTAAAAATAAAACCACGAATTACTCGAATTGACCTAAATATTATCTGAA
>JAFGJB010000111.1 GCA_016929295.1 Candidatus Zhuqueibacterota bacterium
CCCCGATATCTCGATAAATGGCCGCCACTCGCTGAACAATACGATATTACATCAGAGGAATGCAAGGCCATACTGGATAATTTCGCCCAGAATTCCAAGAATCCACTCACACGCGAGACAGTGATCTACGAACTGCAATCACGGTATGCACAAATGGATTCGACCGCGCTTGTCGAACAATATCAAAAAATGCTCTACGACGAATTTCCAGACGGTTTTGCCGTGCAAGAGCTGGATCGGCAAAAAAATTCTTTTAGCTGGCAACGCGTTGCACCCTATCCGGCGCTCGATTTCTCAATCAAGACCTTGGATGGTGATGATATCAAATTGTCTGATTACCGCGGTAGATTTGTATTGATCGATTTCTGGGGATCGTGGTGTGGGCCGTGTCGGCAAGAGATTCCAAACATCGTCAATATGGTCACGATGTTGCCAAACGACAAGCTGCAGGTCATTGGGCTGGCAAAAGATGAAGAAAAAGATTTGCGAAAATATCTCGATAAAAATTCCTTGCCCTATCCAAATGCGCTTGTGGATGATGAATTACTCAAAGCATGGAACATTCAGTACTATCCGAGCAACTTTTTAATTAATCCTCATGGAGAGGTCATCGCCAAAGATATTCGCGGTCCCAAAATGGGATTGGAAATTGGTGTAGAAATCGCGAAATGGCAATTTTAGGCCAACGCCGCTGACCCGATCCTTTGGAAGGATCGGATCAGTCCGGCAGAATCAGCTCAGTTCGTTCATAGGAGGCTAGGATCATGTTTGACAATTTGCCTGCTGCATCAACAATAACGGCAAGCGCGTTCGCCGTTGTATCGATTCTTTTTTGTCTCGCACAAATTTTTCTGCGCCATAAAGTGAACTTGCTGGCCGTATGCAAGGTTACAGTTTATGTTCCAATCATTGTTATCATCATAAACGCCATGACCGGTATGGCGCACGCATTGGTGGCAATTTCAGCCGCAAACGATATGACGCCGGCTATAACCATGCGCGGCATTTCGACGCTGCTCTTTTCCCTCTCCTTCGGGATTGTGCTGACCATCGTGCTCGCCGCGCTTTACGCCGTTACGGCTGCTGTGCTCGTAAACTCTATATCGAGAGGCTGATTCGGACAAAAGGCAAAGGAAAGCCATGATTACAATACTGGAAACACTTGCAATGATCGCCACGTGGGTTTTCATTGCGTCCCTCAAAACTGCGCCACTCATTGTTTTCATTTTGATCATCCGCAATTTTTCGAAAAAATCAATGTGGTGGAGCCTTGTGGCGGTTGTTCTGATGATTTCCATCGCCGCTGTGGCGGCAACTGGCGCAGTGACTTTGAAAAGTGAACCGATCACCATAAAGCTGGGTGAATATGGCCAGGTTGAAATCAATGGTGACTCTGTCGATCCTCAAAAAGTGGCGAGTATTCTAAAAAAAGAATACGACCTTGAAAAAGCGCACGTCAGCGTGGAAACCTCTGTTGAAACCAATGCCGCAGCAATTGTAGAGGTGTCAAGACAGCTCGTTTTTGCCGGCATCAGTTCGGTCAGTTTCTTAAATCGTACAAGTGGTAAAAGCCTTTCAGCGCAACTCACCATCGACGATCGACCGATGCCATCCTCTAGTATTAATATCAAATATTTTCAACAAGACGGCAAATGGGGATTCATCGACAAAGACAATAACATCGTCATCGAGCCGCAATTCAGCAGCGCGGATTTCTTTTACGACAGTCGCGCCGTGGTGCAAGTGGGCGACAAATACGGCGTCATTGATCAAAGCGGCGCCATGATTATCGAGCCGGAATATGACATGATTGCGAATTACCATATGGGCGTGTGTTTTGCGGTGATTTTTGAAAATAGAGAACTGGGGATTGCGGCGCAGCAGGCCTATTTTGATTTAGCCGGAAACAGGATAAAGCATTAAATCCCCACATTCACCCGCAATCGCTTTAACGCGTCAATATACTCTTGCGGGATCAAACCGTGGGTATTTGGCGGCACGTCGAGCAAAAAGTTGACACCGCGGTCCCGGCACTGCTGGTATTGCTCGGCGAGCGCGGCATCCGAGCGCGGCAGATCGCCCGAAACATGAAACCACTCCTTGCCGATGGGATCGCAATGCTCGGCGGGAAGATAATAGAGCTCCCCTTCTATTGTTCGCCATGGATCGTGTTTAGGCTCCGGTGGACGGTTTCGTTCAATAGCGATCAAATCTGAAGGCCAGGCATACTCCACATCATATTGCGTGCCATCGCCGATGCCGCTGTTCATCATGATCACAATATCGGTTTGCAGTTTAGCGATATGATTGTAGATAAATTCACGGTATCCGCGCCCCAGCACACCGGGGATATCGATCCACATTTCCAAAATAGGGCCGTAATTTTTCAACAGCTCCTCTATTTGCGCGGTTTGAAAATTTTGATAAAGGGATGTTGTGTGCGGCGGCATGACTCCCTCCTGCGATCGCGGGAAGGAATTCTGGCCATTCCAGTCACCGCCATCAGACGGCGTCTCGCTGCCAAAACGATTGTGGTTGTCCCAGGAACAATAGTAAAATCCCGGTTCAACACCCCGCCTTTCACATGCGCGAACGAACGCCTCGACGACATCCGTCGTGTTTAAACTGGTGGTCACGTTATAATCCGTGTGTTTGGTCGGCCAGAGACAGTGTCCAGCCACATGTTTGGTGGTCAAGATGGCATAGCGCATACCGGCATCGCGCGCCACCGCAATCCATTGGTCGACATCGAGAGCATCCGGCGCATAAAGTAGAGAAGGAGCTTGACCATCCGGCAGTTCCTGCCTGAGGAACGTGCTCATACCAAAATGGATGAACATGCCATAGCGCAATTGCTCCCATTTTTGCAATTGCGTGAGGGACAGTCGTTGCGCTCCCTGCTGTGTCGGCGATGGTCTCTGGCATGTAGACAAAGAAGCACCTGCCAGCGCGGCAGCGCCGGCCTGGAAAAAGTGACGTCGGTTTATCATTGGCCTCCTCGCAAAGTCCAAAACATAAGGCTGCATCATGAAAAAAAAAGATGATCACTGATGAAATTTGGCGCGGCCTTTGGTTGCAACCATAAAATGTAACAACTACGAAAAACTAAACGCAAAGGCGCAAAGAGCCGCAGAGGTTCGCAGAGATAAATGGATGTGCCGCGGCATAAAAACTTTTCGAGATAATCG
>JAFGJB010000006.1 GCA_016929295.1 Candidatus Zhuqueibacterota bacterium
CGGGACAAAATAGGTCACCTCGGACGCGATGCCGGCGTAGAGCGATGAAATGATGGTATAGCCGGTCCCATGTCGGCAGGTGGATTGATAGTCACGCAACGGTTTTCCCACCGGTTGCCACGAGGCGCTCCAAAAGTCCGAGCTGTCATGGTCGTGAAAATAGACATATCGCCCCGGCTGATCCATGGGAATGGCGTTGAATCGCATGCGCAGAATGCGACCCATGCCGCCGGATTTATAAAAGCTGTAGCCGCCGGCGTTGTTGGTGATGATGGCGCCGTATTCGGTGGAACCGAGATAATTACTCCACGACTTGGGCGTGTCCGGGCGAGTGATGACATATTCTTTGTTGGCGTCGTCGAAATGGCCGAATTGCATGAAAACCTCTTGAATGATGAATATCGAATGTCGAATATTGAATGATGAAGGAACTAATTCTTTTTCTCTTTCAACTGATTCGTTGTTGCAGTTTTGATGCTTTTTACAAAGATTGCTATCAATTCATCATTTTCCTTTAGCGCTTGGTCCAATTGATCAGAATTCTCGCCCATCTCAGCTCGTATGATAATTTTCAAACAAATCAGCGATTCACGCAGTTCTTTGAGAATGACTTTAATTTTGTGAATAAAATCTCGTCTTGACTCAGCACCCTGAGCCTCACCATAATTCAGAGCCGGAGATGTGCCTGAGCGTACAAGTTGGTTTGATAGTGTATTGCCGGCTCTTGTGTTCGGCAAGGATTCACAAATATTGATTATCATCACAGCAAAATCAATCAAGCGTTCCTCAAGATCAAATTTTCTCACAATTCCTTCCCCCGGCTATCTATTACTTCAACATTCATCATTCGATATTCATTATTCATTATTCATATCTGTTCCTTCTCTCCTCCTGTTCAGCTCCGCCGTGATCGTCGCAACTCTTTTGTCATGCAAGGGATAAAAGAACAGGATGATCATGGAGATGACGCCGAATGCCGCGGGAATCAGGCTGAACAGCAGTATCAATCCTCTCAGGCTATCGCTTGTCTGATCCTGGTTGGGTGAAAAGCCGACCTGCGACATGAGCGTCAGCGCCACATAGGCGCCAAAGGCCCAGCCGAATTTTTGCGACATGGTCGAGGCGGAAAAAACCAGACCGGTCGTGCGGCGGCCACGCTTCCACTCGGCATAGTCGGCCGTGTCGGCATACATCGCCCACAGCAGCACGCTGAGCGGGCCGCCGGTTAGCGAGCCGGTTATTTGCAGGAGATAGATGAGCGGCAGTTGTCTCGCACTCAGCAGATAAAATCCCGCGGTGCTGAGGATGGCAACTATGAAGAAAATGAGGAATGTCTTCTTTTTGCCAACAACTCTCGCAAACCAGTTCACTATGAGCACACCAAGGAGCGAGGAAATCTGGCCAACGGTGTTGAAAGCGGAGACGAGCGTTTCAAAGTCATAGGTTTTTGCTCCGAGCAGGGGGATCGACAGCTGCTGCGCGCCGATGACGTATTTGAAATAGTGCGCTGTCACGCTGCCGCGCACCGCGACAAAGAGGATGAACGTCAGGGTGGCGCCCAACAAGATCAGCCACGGCCCGTTGGTGACCAGCTCATACAGATCTCGCTTGATGGAGGGCTTTTGCGTCCTGGGCGGTTCGACGCGCTCGCGGGTGCCTTTGAAAGCAATGAGAAAAAAGAGGATCGCCGCAAATCCGTAGACGACAAATGATAACTGCCAGCCGCGCGCCTCACTACTCCCTCCGAGAGCCTTGACCATGGGCAACAGGGTGGCGGAGACGATGATGCCGGCCGCATAAGCAAAAATAAACTTTATCGACGAGACAGAGGTGCGCTCGTTCGAGTCCGACGAAATGACCCCCAGCAGCGCTGTGTACGGGATGTTGATGCCGGTGTAGAGCATCATGATGAGGATGAAGGTCGCATACGCCCAGATCATTTTTCCGGAGGGAGCAAAGTTCGGCACGGTGAACGTCAGCACTCCGACGATGGCAAAGGGAATGCACAGCCAGAGGAGGTAGGGACGAAATTTGCCCCAGCGAGTTTTGGTGCGATCGGCGATCATGCCCATGATCGGATCGTTGAGGCCGTCCCATAGACGGCTGACAAGAAACATGGTCGCCGCCGCGCTCGCTGGAATGAGAAAAACATCGGTGTAAAAGTAGGTGAAATAGAGCATGAACGTCTGCCAGTAGAGCACGGATGCCAGATCTCCAAAACCATAGGAAATCTTTTCCGTCTTTCTCAGTTTGCCAGTGGTCGCCACATCCATTTGTGACTCCTTTAGTTCTGATGTTGAAATGCAGCTTTTTATAAAATGTAGTATAATTAGGCGACTTTATCACGCGCTTTTTTTAAAAGAGCTGTGCGGTCATGTCTGGCAGAGGAGATGGGGGAGTGCGGCCTGGTCATTTATGCTGTCTGGACGGATGTATCCAAAGCAAAAAATGAGACGATCGTCACCGAAGCAAGAGTCCAATCACAGCGCCCACCAGCGCTGTATTGACCGAAATGATATGCAGATAATAGAGCGATCCGATCCGCCCGGTCTCTTGTCTGGTGATCTCTTTGTATTGCTGAGCATATTTGATGAGATAGAGCCGGAGTAAGAAAAAATTTATCTTGATGCCGCGCTTTTGCAGTTCAGACACTATTTTCATCGATGTCACAATGTAAACTGCGATGGCGGTGAACGCCAATACAAAGAAAATTGTCGAAAGATTCATAAAAATCCCCTTCCAGCTTGCCATGAATGATACCCCTTGAAAAGCCAAGTATTCGACAATTTTCGCAGAGATATTACTCAGGCGATAGAAAAAATCTCCGGAAAGAACTGATTTCCGGAGATCAAGGAGGTGACTCTCTCAGGTGAAAAGAGTGGTTCGACTTGGCAAACGGCTAGAAAACGCGCCACAAAATGATCACGAGGATGATTGCCAACAGTATCACCCACCAATATTTTTTCACCCAGGCCCAAAATCCGCCGCTAGGGATTGGTTCGGGAGAGGGCACTGGTCCGGTGTTGTCCGCAAACACGGGTCGATTTTTGTTAGCGGCCGATCCCTCGAGCTGCGGCGTCTGCGGATAATCATCGGATGGCAACAACTCGCGCAGTTTTTCATAGAACTGGTTATAGGTTTGCCCCTTGCGCATGACCGACGTGGCATAGGCGGTCATGGCGCCGTTCCAGCGATCGTTGATCAGGGCATCATAGCTGTATTCGCTGTCCGTGCAGCCCGAAATTAAAACTTCGACCATATCTTCATCCTGCAGAAATTTTTTCTTCAGCACCGCGGTGGGGGGGATATCCTCGGTCTTGAGAAAACGCGGTTTCGCGATGTTCGACATTAATGCGCGCGTGACCGTACCCGAAAAGCAACTGTCAGATATGACAACGATGTGAACGCCCGGCTGCGCCTTTTGTATGATGACTCTCAACTCATCATCCACGATGACGCCATCGTAAGCGACCAGTGCTTCGTCATAGCCATCTTTTTCATCGCCGCTGCGATCGACCACGGATGTGCCGTGTCCGGAAAAAGTAAAGACGATCTCGTCACCCGACGCGGCGCTGGTGATCAGATTGTCCAGTCTGCCCAGAATGGCCGATTTCGTCGCCTGGCTGTCCAGAACCTTGTCGATTTGATAGCCGGCATACTCGAGCAAAGCGGCCCAGTCATTGGCGTCATTGACGCACCCCCGTAAATCATTGTTGAATCCCGCATAGTCATTGATACCGACGCAGAGTGCTTTTTTCATGTGCGTATCCTTTTTTTTTGAATAGTTCCACACCATACTCTCACCCGAATTTCA
>JAFGJB010000112.1 GCA_016929295.1 Candidatus Zhuqueibacterota bacterium
CCGTTGGGATTGAGCTCCAGCACATCGCTCTGGCCCTGATAGGTGCGGAGGAGATTGATTTCCGCTTCAAACGGCGTCACATCAGTCTGGAAAATCGTTTTGGGCAAACCAAGACGCCGCCAGGCGGGATTGTCCTGGTCAAACGCTGCTTTCAGGTCGCAGCCAACCGGAGTAGATCGATTGCCCTCTTTTTTGATGCGAATGGGATTGAGCTCGATGGTCGTGAGTCCGTAATTATCGTACAATTCCCACAATTTTGGCAGCGTCTGCACGAGCGGTGATATATAGTGCTGCGGACACCCCATATCGCCGAGGACGTTGGTCAAATCAAATGATTTGATGCCGATGAACGGATCAATCCATGTCGAATGTTTTTTATCAGGGGGGAGGCTTTCAATGTCCACCCCGCCATAAGTCGAGATGATGAACATCGGTTTGCGCAGGCGTGTCGAGACCGAAATGCTGAAATAGACCTCAATGTCCGACTCGATGTATTCTTCAAAAGTGACACCGTTGGCATGCACGGTTTTATTCCCCGAGGTGTGCGAAATGAAATAGAGCTCCTCTTTTGCCTTCATCGCGTCGTGAACATTGTCGACGATGCGGACGAGGCCCGATTTACCCTTTTTGCCGATGCCGCCGTAGAAAAATGGCTTGACGACCACCTTGCCCGCTTGATCCAGGAGCTCCTGGATTTCATCCTTGGTGGCGCCGCCCGGAAGCATTTTAGCCGCCGGAAACTCAACGAGATCGAGTAGCTGTTTGCCATATCTCAATCCTGTGATCTGCATATTAAATATTCCTCACTGAAATGAATGTGGAGTGACTAAAAAATGGCACACCCCTCCTGCTTTGATGTGCCTTTGCGTGACGCTGAATAAAGTTGTTCGGAGACCGCATGTTTACATCGAACTTTGTTACCAAATGAAATGCGGCTCAATATAAGGAATTTAAATTAAAAATCAAGTAGAGTTTGCCATACAAGCGGCGGTATATTCTGCTTGTAAACAAATTCGTTGCTTTATATATTACATCGCTTGCTTGGGCGTCGAAACCGACGACAGAGAGGAAGCAAGAGTCGGCTATTTTGAATCCAGAGGTGCTATGTCCATTCGACTTGAGGCTGTCACAACGGCCAAACAGCTCAATTCCTTTGTCCTGTTTCCATTCAGGTTATACAAAGCTAATCCCTATTGGGTGCCGCCGTTCAAACAAGGCTTGTTGGATACATTGTCGGCGGAAAAGAATCCCGCTTTTGCACATTGCCGAGCCCGTTATTGGCTGGCTTACAAGGGAGAGACAATTGTCGGTCGTATTGCCGGCATCGTGAATGAAAATTATATCGACCAGTGGGGTGAAAGACTTGGCCGATTTGGCTGGATCGATTTCATCGATGATGCCGAGGTCGCGGGCGCGCTGCTCGATACGGTCGAGCTCTGGCTCCGCGAAAGTGGCATGAGCGGAATCATCGGCCCGATGGGATTCACCAACTTTGACACGAGCGGCACGCTGGTCGACGGGTTTACAGAACTCAGCACCTTCGGAGCAACCTTTAACTATCCCTATTATGCCCCGACCATCGAGGCACAGGGCTATGTCAAAATTTCCGATTGGGTCGAATATCAGATGCCGGTGGCGCCGGAGATCCCGGCAAAGGTGGAGCGGCTCGCGCAGATTATCGCCAGACGTTTCAATCTGCATCTGTTTTTCGCCGATAAAGCGCAAGATCTCCTGCCTTATGCTCATCAGGTATTTGAGATCATGAACGAGACCTATACCGATATCTACGGCTTTGTGCCGCTGTCAGATGCACAGATCGAAAAATACACGCATGACTATTTTGGTTTCATCCGGCCCGAATACGTCCCGCTCATCGTGAACGAGAGCGGGGATGTCGTCGCCTTTGCCATCACGATTCCCTCCCTGGCGAAGGCCATGCAGCGCGCCCATGGACGGCTCTTGCCATTCGGCTTTTGGCATATCTACAAAGCGATGCGACGTCCGCGTTGCATCGATTTCATGCTCACAGCTGTGCGACCCGAGTACCAGAACAAGGGCGTGAATGCCATGCTCATGTATGAATTGCACAAGGTCTTTTTGAGCAAAGACATTCAGTACGTCGAGACGAATTGGGAGAATGAGGATAATACGAAAATTCAGGCGCAGTGGCGTTTCTACGAGCGCCGCCAGCACAAACGACGTCGAGTGTTCAGGAAGGATTTCGCGGAAGGTGAAACGTTAAACGTCAAACGTCAAGCGTGAAACAGCACAAACGGCGTCGAGAATTCATGAATGATTTTCCATAATGAAAAATAACCTCTAGCTTAACAGACGAAGGAGTATGACTATGATTTCGTCGCGCCTGAAATTCTTCTTTTTATTCACGGTAATATGTTGCTCTGCGCTGTGCGCGCAGGAACCGGCCAAGGTCGCCTGCGTCGGCAACAGCATCACCTATGGGGCGGGCATTGCGGACCAGGTGAATGACAGCTATCCGGCCCAACTGCAAAAATTGCTGGGCGACGGATAC
>JAFGJB010000113.1 GCA_016929295.1 Candidatus Zhuqueibacterota bacterium
CATCAAGACGAACGAGTGAACGTCTTTGATGATATCCCGGCCGTCGGACCGCTGCAGGTGACGGTCGCCGTCGCGCAGCCGCCGCAGCGGGTGCGTCTGCAACCCGGTGATCGTCCTGTCGAATACGAGTATGAAAAAGGTAAAATTTCACTGCAGATCGATCGCCTGGAACTGCACGATATCATTCTTTGTGAAAGGTGAAACGTCAAACGTGAGACGTAATATCTTTTCGTTTCACTTTTCACGTTTGACGTTTCACATTGTAAAATCAACAAAAACAATAGTTACCTAGCACGATTAAAAAATGGGAGTTCATCATGAAACATCTCTTTCTCTTTCTCTTTCTCTTCCTCTTCGCCATCACTATGCTGGTGAATCCTCTCCTTGCCGAGGACAAAATGGATTGGTGGCGCGAGGCGCGCTTTGGCTTGTTCATTCATTGGGGCTTATACGCCATTCCGGCCGGCGAATGGAAAGGTGAACGCATTCCCGGCATCAGCGAGTGGATCATGCTGCGCGCACAGATTCCGCTGGCGGAATACGAGGCACTGGCCCAGCAATTCAATCCGGTGAAATATGATGCAGACGCCTGGGTGCGCTTGGCCAAAGAGGCGGGCATGAAATACATCGTCATCACCTCCAAGCACCACGATGGTTTTGCCATGTTTCATTCAAAGGTCAGTCCTTACAACATTGTCGATGCGACGCCATTCGACCGTGATCCGCTCAAAGAGCTGGCTGAGGCGTGCGCCAGACATGGGTTGAAACTCGGCTTTTATCACTCGCAGGCGCAGGATTGGAACCACCCCGGCGGCTCATATCGAGGCTATCCAAACGAGCCGCATTGGGACAAGACCATGCAGCGCGTGCCCTTTGAACAATACATCGAGGAGAAAGCCTACCCGCAAGTGAAAGAAATCCTCAGCAACTACGGTGACATCGCCATCATGTGGTGGGACACCCCCATTGGCATGACCGAAGCGATGGCGGAAAAATTAAATAGTTTACTGGAGCTACAACCTGGCATCATCGCCAATAACCGCCTGTACGGCCCATGGCCCGGCGATTTCTCCACGCCGGAGCAGCACATTCCGCCCACCGGTCTCGATTACGATTGGGAAACCTGCATGACCATGAACACCAGCTGGGGCTATAAATGGTACGATGACGACTGGAAATCCACTGAGACGCTGATTCAATATCTGGCCGATATCGCCAGCAAAGGTGGCAACTTTTTGCTCAATGTCGGTCCGACCGCAGAGGGAGAAATCCCGCAGCCGAGTATCGAACGCCTCAAGGGCGTCGGAGCGTGGATGAAAGTCAACGGCGAGTCGATCTACGGCACAACGGCAAGCCCGTTTTTCAAACTGCCGTGGGGACGTTGCACCCAAAAAGTACATGACAGCGAGACAAAGCTTTATCTGCATGTATACGACTGGCCGAGTAATGGCACACTACCCGTGGCAGGACTCAAGAGCACGATCAAATCAGCTCGACTTTTAGCAGATGGGCAAACGTTAACATGGACGACAAATGATAAAGGCGTATTCATTAAAATTCCGACCACTCCGCCGGATCCAGTGAATAGCGTCATTGTATTGGATGTTGATGGAGAGCTTACTGTCGAGAGCAACATGCCAAAGCAGGCGGACGACGGTTCCATTTCATTGCCGGCGCTTTTGGCATTCATTCATAACCGCGGTTACAGCATGAAAACCGGATTGTCCGATAGCACGGAATCCGCCTATATCACGGATTGGGAATCCGATCGAACGTACATTGAGTGGATGTTTGAGGTCGCAAAGGGCGGGACTTTTCAGGTCATGGCTCAAGTCGCATGCGCTGAAAAAACAGAAATGACGCTGAAATGTGATGAAGAACAAATCACCTGCACTATAGAGGGAACCGGTGATCCGCTCTCATTTCAGCGAGTTACTCTTGGTGAGCTGACGATAAAAGAAAGCGGCCGACAGGTCATTCGCGCGACGCCGGTACGCGACCGTTGGGCAATGTTGAACCTGCGCTCTTTGATTTTGCAGCCGGCTAAATGAGCTGTCCGGGCGAGCAATTCAAAGTCATCGCGAAGCATGTCTGACCTTCGCGCTAAGCTCTATGACTCCCTATCCTGATACTTGAGTTGCGATGAAGCAAGATTTTAGTTGTCTGACAAAATGTTCAACCATTGAGACTTTATGAAATTCCAAAAGAGACTTTTGAACATTTTTATCATTGCATGCCTGAACGCGTCAGCCGCCGACAGTCTTTATATTGAAACGAGGCAACGAATACGACAGCCCGGAGATAATGCATACTCACTCGTGTCCCGCCACATCGCATGGAAAACAGACAAAACGGCGATCATCATTTGCGATATGTGGAATATGCACTGGTGTCAGGGTGCGACACATCGTGTTGCTGAATTGGCGCCGGCCATAAACAACTTTGTCTCGGCTGCTCGTGAAAAAAGTGTTCTCATTGTGCATGCCCCCAGTGATGTCGTGGATTATTACAAAGATTCTCCAGCTCGACATCGCGCATGCCGCCTGCACTATGATCCATATGGCCAACATTGCGCATCGTGTCGGCGATGTTGGCTTGAGCTGGGATCCGCTGTCCGCTTCGTTTGTCAATAATGACCAGGCCAACGGGCTATTAAAGCGAGAATATCGAAGACAGTGCATTCCGGAATCACTATAGAGCCTGTTTGGGAGTCATACAATCATTGGAGCGCCGGCATGTTCACCTACAAAACAGAAATTGATCCTCACACCGGCGAAAAATATGTGCCTGTTCCTATCAAGGGATTGGCTTTGGCCGAGCACCCGATGTACAACAAGGGGACAGCCTTCACCGTGGCGGAACGGGATGAATTCAATCTCAACGGCATCTATCCCGCCGCGGTATCGACGCTGGAGGTGCAAAAGCAGAGAGCCTATGCCAGCTTTAGCAGCGAACAGACGGATCTGGAAAAGTACATCTATTTGATGTCGCTGCAAGATCGCAACGAAACGCTGCATTATGCGCTGCTGCTGGATCATCTGACGGAAATGCTGCCCATCGTCTATACGCCCACGGTCGGGCTCGCCTGCCAGAAATACAGCCACATCTTTCGTCGGCCGCGCGGCCTCTATATCTCGTCCAGAAATATCGGCCATATCGACCGGGTGTTATCCAACACCTCCTTTGCCAACATTTCGCTCATCGTCGCGACCGATGGCGAGCGCATACTGGGATTGGGCGATCTCGGCGCCGGCGGCATGGGCATTCCCATCGGCAAAATCAGTCTCTATATCGCCGCGGCCGGTTTGCATCCCTCCGAGTGTCTGCCGGTGATGCTCGACGTCGGCACCAACAACGAAGAGCTGCTCAACGACCCCCTCTACATCGGCATCCGCGAAAAGCGGCTGAGCGGCGAGGCTTACGATCAATTCATCGCAGCGTTCGTCGACGGCGTCCGCCGCAAATTTTCCGCCCTGCTGCAGTGGGAGGACATGGGCAAAAGCCACGCTTTTCACATCCTCGAAAACAACAGAGAACAGATACTCTCTTTCAATGACGACATCCAGGGCACCGGCGCTGTGGCGGTAAGCGTCCTGTTGAACGCCATGAAAATAAAAGGCGAAAAATTGCGCGACCAGCGATACATCCTGTTCGGCCAGGGCCAGGCGGGCATCGGCATTGGCCGACAGATCGCCGCCGGGCTGATGTCCGGGGGTCTGAGCCAGCGGGAGGCCTATGATCGGATTTTCGGCATTGACATCAACGGCCTTTTGCTCGAAGGAATGACGGTGAGCGACGAGCAGCGGCCGTTTCTGAAACCGCACAGCCTGGTCGCAGAGTGGCAGCTGAGCGACGCGAACAGAATCACACTGCTCGACGTGATCAAGAACACGCGCGCGTCGGTCCTCATCGGCGTCACCGGCCAGGCGAATGCATTTGACGCGGAGATCATCGCCGCCCTCGCCGCCAACAGTAACGTGCCCGTCATCCTGCCGCTCTCCAACCCGACATCGAAAGCGGAGTGTCGGCCGGATGTCGCCCTGAGCATTACAGGTGGCCGCTGTCTGCTGGCGACCGGCAGCCCGTTTCCAGCGGTCGATGTCAACGGCGCAAGACAGGTCATCTCACAATGCAACAACCTCTTCATCTTTCCCGGCATCGGTCTGGGCGCCCTCATATCAAGGACAGCGAGGATCACCGACTCGATGTTCACGGCTGCCAGCAAAGCTTTGAGCGCCTGTGTAACGACGGATGAACTAAAGGCAAGGCAAATGCTGCCGCCGATCAAAAAAATCCGCGACGTCTCATTGCAGGTCGCCCTGGCTGTCGCCATCGAAGCGCGCGAATTGGGTCTGGGACGCCGGGAAGAGGATGACGCGCTGCGGGAAAAAATCGCCGCCGCCATGTGGCAGCCGCGCTATCTGCCATATCGACGCGAGACGCCAAGGGATGACTAAAAGAAACATCCGAAACACTTTGACTTTTTTCATCAATTTGTTTACCATTGAAACATCCTGAAGATCATGCGTAAATTTTGCGGGTATCGAGGTGAGTCATGCAAATGTTTAAATTTTTTATCATAATGCTTTTCGCGTCTCTATGCAGCTATGGTGCTGACGAGGAAAAGTCCGTCGCGCTCTTCAACGGCCGTGACCTGACCAACTGGATCGTCACTGATTTCGGCACGCAGGGAATGGTCAAGGTGGAAAATGGCATGCTGATCCTCAACATGGGAGAAGGCGCCACCGGCGTGACGTGGAATGGCGATTTTGCTCTTCCCACCATGAATTATGAGATCTCTCTGCAAGCCATGCGGGTGGATGGCAACGATTTCTTCTGCGGCATGACTTTTCCGGTGAACGCCGATTTTTTGACCCTGATCGTCGGCGGCTGGAACGGGACAGTGGTCGGGCTCTCCAGCCTGGACGGCTACGATGCCTCGGAAAACGAAACCGGCGCCTATAAATCATTTCAGAAAAAGAGATGGTACGCGATCAAGTTGCGCGTGCAGCACAATATCGTGCAGGTATGGATCGACGGTAAAGAGATCATCTATTGCGACACCACCGGCCGCGAACTGTCGATACGCTCCGAAGTGCTGCTGTCGCGGCCCTTTGGCATTGCTTCCTGGTATACCAAAGCGGCGCTCAAGGACATTCGTTTGGCCATACTGGACGAGAACGGCGGATGAATGATAAAAGAGAGAATCATGCAAAAGCACTATTTGCGTACCTGGAGTGACACGTATAAAATACATTCCTATGAATCTGATCTGTCGGCAAAAACGTCCATCACCGCCATTCTGCAATTCATGCAGGAATCGGCCTGGAATCACGCCGAGCATCTCGACCTCGGCTACTCGCATCTGCGCGCCAGGAATCTGGCCTGGGTGATGGCGCGGCTCTCCCTGCGCGTCGTTGCCTTGCCGCTATGGCACGAGACCATAGTGGTCGAGACCTTTCCA
>JAFGJB010000114.1 GCA_016929295.1 Candidatus Zhuqueibacterota bacterium
TCATCGCCGCCGTCTCCCGACAGACAGACAGTCACTTTTTCGCGCGCCGCCTGCGACACATAATAGGTGGGCACCATCGACGAATCGGCAAAGGGTTCATCAAAATACCAGGCCAGGTCGTCAATGATTTTTGCCGCATCGGCGTGCACAATTTTTTCGTGCGCATTGGTTTTGTATATTTGCGCCACCCGTCGGGCGTAGGGCAGCTCATCAAATGCGGACTCTTTGAAGCCAATCGAAGCGGTGTTGATGGGCTGCTTTGACAGACCGGCCATGATGCCGACGACGGCGCTCGAATCGATTCCTCCGGACAAAAATGCGCCCAGAGGCACATCGCTGATCATCCTCACCCGGACGGCGTCCTTCATCTGCTCCACTATTCCTTCCATCATGTCGCTCTGACTGATTTTAGCCGTCGGCGCAAACGAGATATCCCAGTATTCCGACTCTCTCGTGCCGCGACCATCGACCATGAGATAATGGCCGGCAGCGAGTTTGCGGATCTTTTTAAAAATGGACTTGGGCGCCGGGATGTACAGATAGGTCAAATAGTCATCGAGCGCCTGGTAATCGATGCTGCGATCGACCGCAGGATGGAGAAGAATCGCTTTTATTTCCGACGCAAAAAGGAAGGTAGAGTCATCCAGGTAATAATAGAGCGGCTTGATGCCGAGCCTGTCGCGCGCCACGAACAGCTCGCTCTTTCGGCCATCCCAGACGGCAAAGGCGAACATGCCGCGCAGGTGATTCACCAATTCCACGCCCCACTGCTCATAGCCGTGCAGCAGCACCTCGGTGTCTGAACGGGTGCTGAAATCGTGTCCAAAAGCGGACAATTCCCTTTTCAGCTGCAGGTAATTATAAATCTCGCCATTGAACACGACGGCCAGAGAACGGTCTTCGTTGAACATCGGCTGCACACCACCGGCCAGATCAATGATCTTCAAACGTCTGTGTCCCAGGCCTATCCGCCCATCGATGTAGAGTCCTTCAGCGTCCGGGCCACGGTGCGTGAGCGAATCGGTCATCTTTTTTATGATCGTCGTCTCGACAGCGGCGAGAGAGTGATAATTTAATTGTCCGCAGATGCCGCACATTTTTTCAATTTCCCACGTTCATATATTCATAAGCGCCGATGTCTATTGTCCCAACGGCCAGCCGCTTTTGCCCCTTCAACGGATGAATGTACTGGGCGACCGGTTTGAGATCATAGCCATCCACCTTTCCCGGATCGATGCCCTTATTGATCGCGCTCGATTCCGCGGTCAACCGATAATCATAATGAGCGACATCGACGAATGCCGCCGATTTTCCGGAGCTCGCATCTCGGTTTTTCGCGACAGCCAAGTTGGCTAGGAGTAGCGCCTGTCCGTTTACAAGCTGGCCATCGCCATAGAAAATATTATTGATGACTCTGGCAACAAAAGTGCCTTCAGCAATGCGCATAAAGATGCCGGAATCCAGATCATTGACAAAAGTGTTATTGATCACATAGAGTTCATTTTGCTGGTGGTGCAAACCTTCCGCACCAAAAGATAGTGCGTGATCGTTATCCGTATCCGGCCCCTGTTGAATGAGATTGCCGATGACGAACCCTTGTCCGCCGCTCGGCAAATCAATGGCAAAACTGGATGTCCCGTCCGCTTCGTCCATGATCCGATTATAGGTGATATAGCTCGCTCTCGCCCGACTCTTGATATTATGACCAATTTTGGCATGATGAATATAGCTGAATTGAACAGTCAGGCTATTGATGTGTCCCACGTAGATATTGTGCGTCTGTCCGTCTCCGGCGCCATTGTTGGCGAATTCGCAGCTCTCGATTCGCACATCACTCTGGTCATTCTCGCCGCACATAAAGCCGTTCTCGTTATCGTGGATATAGCAGTCCCGCAAGGTTATCGATGTGCCTTCAAAGCGGATGGCGGCGCCGTTGCCATCCGGAACCCGCGAGCCCGAGAGCTCGATATTTTCGATAACAATATTATCGCCAGTGAAAACCCACGTGCCTTTTCCCAGCACCTGCGAGCCGTTAGCGGCAATGTGAGGGCGATCTATGCCGCGTATGAAAAGATTGCTCTGCGGCCATACAGCGACATCGCCGTTATATTCGCCCGCGGCGATCTCGATGACATCACCATCGCGTGCGACAGCGGCGACAGCGCTCGGCGCTGCGTAGAATTGATCGCGACCGACATGCAGGACTCCCACTGTCCGGCTCTGACCAAAAACGGCATGAACATGGCAAAACAGCCAACAGGAGAGGATTAATTTGCAAGTCTCTTTGCGCATCTGCCACATCATCAGTCCGAGATCTTTTTCAGCCACGCTTCTTTCCAAAAGAGAAAGCAGGCTCTGTCGCAGCCCTCGGCTGAAAACATACCTTCTCCGGAGCAAATGACGCCTTCGAGCAGGACGACATTTTTGATTTTCCGCATGACTCTTGCGCGCTCATCAAACATATAGTTCACTCTTCGCATCACTCGTGCCTGCACGCCGTAAAATTTTTCCATTTCCGGTAAAAACGCCAGGCCTTGTGTTTCGTTTTTTTCATTCAAAAGCTTGCCGATTTCTTCCCGTGACAAGACTTGCACGAGATCCCCGGCCTTCAATGATTCGCCCACGCTTGACATACCGCCACCTTTCGAAATGTTGTGTCCATGCCCAACCTTGATTTTCGCTGTATCGCTTCCTGTTATCCTGGCTATCCTTCGGTCAAAGGCCGATCTCAATCGTCGCCATTTCAACAATATTTTGTCAAAACTGTTGAGAGGAAGAGCCGCCCCGCTGAAGAGCCTGATGAGCTGGCACTTGTAATAATAGTCACTGTTTTCGACAGATGAATCGTCGTGCGTGATGCGGTTTCTCTCCGCGGCATTGGATGGCATTTGTTGTTGCTCCATAACATTCACTCCTGATTATAGCAGTTCATAGACTGACTTTAATTTTCAAACTGTACAGAATCCTCGTGCTGCAGTTCCGGCGTGGTGACAGCATCCACTTCTTCATATTGAGGCGATTCTTCCAGCCACGAGCCGGACATCACGACCGACTTGAGACATACACCGGCGCCAAAGATCGCCCAGAACAGATCAAAAAAAGCGAGGGTGAGAAACGCACCGGAGGTCAAAAAGCCAATCATGCTGCCGATGAGACCTCTGCTCACATATGAAATCCACTCCTCTCCGGGAAGGGATTTGCCGATTTTATCAAGCCGCAACAATGAAAAAAGCAGGGAAAATACGGCCACGAGATATACGGCAAGACCGCCAAAACCATGCATGGCGATGAGCTCAAAATAGACGCTATGCGCCGTGCTGCCGAAAATCTCATCCGGATTCGAACCGGAAAAACCCAGGTCAGGATTCGGAGCATATTTTTGGTAATTTTCACGGGTGAAACAATTGAATCCTCCGCCCAGAGGATTCTCCAGCGCCAGATTGACCGCCATCTGCCACGAATTCAGACGCATGTTGGCCGATTCATCTTCCTGATAGTCTCCGATGGTCGTCATGCGATCAAACCATTCTTTTGGCAAGACACTAAAGGCAGTGGCCCCGATGACGATCCCCAATATGGCTATTCTGAGTTTATGTTTGGCAAAAAGAAAATAGTACAAGAACACCATCACCAATCCGACAAGTGCGCCGCGAGAATAAGTCAGCACAGCTGAAACCGCCAGGCCGCCGGCAATGCCCAGCATTCCCCATCTCAACCACTTTTTCGTAAAAAGATCTTTGAGAAACAGACTGAGTGGTAAAAGCATGACCATGCAGAGGCCCAGGCCGTTGTTATCTTCGAGAAATGACTCGGGTGGTCCCCACACCTTGTATTTTCCGCCGGTCAAGAATCCAAAAACGGCGCCTTTTATTCCAACTGAGCCAATGAAAAGTATGATCGCAAAGAGAAAGATAATGATGCGATTCTTTGTATTGATTATCAACATGGAAACAAAGGTCATGAGAAGAATTTTATTGACGATACTCCATTTTTCCCATGCCCATGGCGGGTACATTGAAAAAATGGTCGTGATGGTGATGAACAGCCACAGCAGGAAAAAAAAGTACAGTTCGCGAGTCCGCGGCCATTTAAGCTGGTTGAATTGCAGTGCCATGGTCGCAAAGGTGATTGCGACCGAGCCCATGGCCAAAGGGAGGCTGTAGGCGAATCCCCATGAATAGCGGTGGGGATTCATAAAACTTATCCAAAAAAAGACCAGAATGGCGATGAAAGCATTTCTCTTCCAGAGAGCGTAACCGAGAGCTGCAGCATAGACAAGGACAATGACAAGATCACGCATGAGAGTGCACTAGAGATTAAAGATTCCTTCGAGTAAAAGGCGGCCATAAAAACGATATGGATTTCGTTCCCATGCTGCCGTACGATTTAATGCATAAACATCCTGAGAGCGATCGTTGAGTCCCCGGTCGGTAGTTACAGCGCATTGAAATCCGCTTTCTCGCAGAATTTTTTTTGCGCGTTCGTCAAAATCGTCCTTTCGGCCGTTTGGATAGGCAAAAGAGGTGACAGGTGACGGCAAATGGCGTTCGATGGCCTTCTTGGAGCCGACAATTTCTTCCTCGAGCGCCTCATCGTCGAGGGTCGAAAGAATGACATGTGATTTCGTGTGCGCCCCAAATGTCATTCCCAGATCGCTCATTTCGCGAATGTGCTGCCAATCGAGCATATAGGAGGCCTGCGGCCGAGAGTTGACAGCCATCCTGTCATATAGCATGGTGATCAATTCATCCCGTCGCGCCGTGGTGACGGTTTTCAATTTTTCCAGCACATACACCGCCACCTTTTCACGATCCTCCTGCTCCACCAGGCGCGCATCTTGCAGGCCGAGTTCATCAAAGGTCATGCACTCCATCGTTGTCACCTCGAACGCCCATAAAACCAGATCGTGCCACAAAAATTTCTGTGCGCCGATAAAGTCCGTCGTCAAAAAGACAGTTGCCGGCACGTTGTATTTCACCAGAACCGGAAGAGCATACTCATAGTTGTCTCTATAGCCATCATCAAAGGTGATGCACACCGAATTCGGCGGCAGCTCTCCTCGTTGCAGTGCAGGAATGGCAGCTTCCAGACTGCACACATTGAAACAAGAGGTTAAAATCTTTACTTGCTGCTCAAACTCTTGTACATCAATGGCATCGATGACAAAACGCGGGCGTCCGGGTAAAACACGATGATAATTGAAAATCCGCAAACTCGAATGCCCGTGCTTTCCCTTGCCCCTGCCGCCACGCTTGTTCATCATCTTGACAAATTGTTGTCCGGGTTTCGACATTGCCGTAAAACCTGTCAGCCATAAAACACTATTTTTGATGGCACTCATCACCGCCTCGAAGAGGAATATAACGGTCGCATGACTTTATTTGACAAGAATCATCTTGCGATGCACCGCCGCCGAACAACGGTCATCAGCATAAATGACATGCAGTCTCACAATATAGATGCCGCTGGGGAGGTGCGCACCATTCCATACCAGCTCATGCCGGCCAGCCGCCAGTTTCTCAGCGGTCAACAGTTCAATGCGTTGTCCGCAGATCGTGAGAATCTCAATTGTAGCCAGACCCGCATGCGGTAGCGCAAAAACAATCGTTGTTCGGCCATTGAAGGGATTCGGGTAATTATGATATAATGTCAGCTCATCCGGCACGATTTCATTCGCCTGTGGCGTTGTGATCGAAATTGGACCAAACTGAGCGCAGGCGCCATCAAAATCCAGCTGCTGCAAAAGATAATAGTAGGTCGTGCCGGTCTCAACATCGCTGTCGGTATAGTGATATGCACGGCTTTCCACACTTGTGCCGGACGCCCTGATCAAGCTGTCATTGAGTTGCAGAAAACTGCTCTCCTGATCACTTTTTTTTTGCAGATTATAGCCCAGCGCCTTCATTTCACACTCGGTTGTCCAGGCGATATCAACGACGCCGCTCTGCCAAAGTGCTGTAAAGGATGACAATTCGACGCCAACCTGACCGGCATAAAATGTAATGACGGTGTTGTCGGCGATCATATTCGGATTGCGCGCACAATCAGTTATATTGGAAACTGTGAGGGTGTACTCCGTATGCTCTTCAAGGTCGGATGTCGCTAAAGTGACTTTACGACTGCTTGAATCCAATGTCGCTGAAAATATAGTTACGCCTTTGTCGATATGATAATTCGCTGTGACTTCTGCCGATTGACTGACGGCTTTAGAAAAAAAAACCTCGACGATGAATGGATCCAGGTGGGCTGATACGGACAGAATAGTCGGTGGTGTGAGATCCGGCGTGATGGTGAAAAGAGCACTGGCAATTTCGCTTGGCGTCATCCCCTGCTTGCAGGCAATCGCTTGCAGCGTCGTTGTTTGCGTCAATTCGAATGGCCCTGTATAGTAAACGGACTGTTCAGTCGGCGCACTGCCATCGAGCGTATAGTAGATATCTGCACCCTCAAGGCTGCTCAAAGTCACTGTCACCGATTCTTCAAAGACGCCGCCAATCGGAGATATCGTCGGTGGCGGCAGCACGTCCGAAGATTGCTCCCGCGGCACAAGGGCAAATTGCGGAGAAACGCTGTAATCTTGTTTCGGTTCGCGGCTCTCATAACGAGACCACGCGAGTTTGGCGCCGGATAGATCGGCTTCGGTCACAAGAGCGAGTGCCGGCTGCATATCCGCGCCAAAACCGGTGGCACTTTCGGGATAGCCGAGCATTTCCAGGCCTGCGCACGGTGAATTGCCAAAGTTTGCTTGCTGAACCTGGGCAAAAGTGGTGAAAGGCGTGTGGTTACTGGCGCCAACCTGCAAAGCATAGGCAGAGGCATTCAGCCAGCAGTAGTCATCGCTCGCCATCCTTCCCAGGACAAATTTTGCCTTCCAGACGAAAAGTGGGCGAGCATCTGCAAATCCCAGCTCAACAAGGTGACCCACGGCCCAGGTGAAAAAGTCATCTTGCCAGGGCGCCAGACCATAGTCGCCATAAAGGAGTGCGCCTTCTTCAAGATAACCCAACTGGTTCGCCTGAGGATTTTCGACCAGCGTGGTGCGATAATATTGAATGTTGTTCTGGACGCGCGTGACAAAATAGTCTTTCAGTGGATGAGCATCCGGCGTGATGTAAGCGGCATGCCCGAGGGTGCGCAACGACCATGCCTGGCCACGCACTTGCGTCCACCGTAAAAGCCCCTTTTCCAGATCACGATAATAGGGATTGGCGAGGATCATATTCCAGTTGGCCCAGAATTGCAGCTCCTCCAGAAAATAATAATCACCTGTCACCAGATAAGGTGCATAGGCCAGCGATGGCTGATGGGCGTCATCCGGCGAATATCGGTTCATATCATTTATAACTTCTGGAAACGATTCATATTTGCCAGTGTTGGGATTGTATGTATCAATTTCATTCCCCATCAACGTCATATAGGGGTAATCATCAAGTGTCACCGGCAGATCGGTGTTCTTGTCACGATAATGAATTGCATAACTGCCTGCCGCATCGCCATTTGCCAGGGTGTTCAGCTTGGCTTCCGGCGCCATGGTTAGCAGGTATAAAGAAACCCATCTGGGCAATGGTCCGATGCCATCCTGCGCCCCGGTAGCCGGCATATAGTCACTGATGTCCAGATTTTCCATTGGTTCGCAGGCCGTTCGCATAGAGGAGGTCACGGATGTCGGGATGGTCAATCGTCGGTCGTAATTCGGTATGGCTTTCGTACGAACCAGATAATCCAGGTTGTGCTTGACAAATATGTTTGGATCCTGGCGCCACCAGAACACCTTTCGCCAGCGAGCATGAACGGTATGCTCAAGCCCGGCTTTTGAATAGACCTGTACGCCCCCGATCGAGATGGAAACATCGTAACGAAATCCGGACGGCTGCGGTTCATATGCCCAGTTGTTCTCGATGATGACATCGGTGCGGACATAGTTATAATCCTTATATGCTCGTACATGAAATCGAGCGATGAGGTGCGGATGCTCTTCACCCGATGCTGACCTGAGCGGCGCGCGAATGAGCCATTCTGTAACCAGTTCTCCGGACAACCATTCGTGTGCTGTCTGGGATCGATCCTGCTGCAATACATCCCTGACCGAGGCGGTGAAAAGCTGGCCATCGACGAGCAGGCTCACGTGCGCATCGTATTCTGTTTCCAAAAGCTCGTCACAACTCAAAGATGGCGAAGGAGTGCTGTTTGCCACTTGCAGCAGCACTCTTTTTGTTTCGCCGGCGATCAATCTGGGCACCATAATGGTGATGACGGCATGTCGCAATGATCCGTCCGCATGCGTCGCCTTGGCATCGACTTGCGTCGGCAAGTGTGTGCCGCTGCTGTAAACAGCGTCAATGCTGGCGCCCGTCGGAACATCGCCGGGAGCAAATACATGGCCAAATGTGACCGGAACGTCAGTGAACGACATGTTGTTTTGCTCGACAAGCCAAATACTGGTGACTTGTGCCTGGCCGGTTACAAGCATTCCGAACAGTAGTACTATTAAGGAGAATCCATATTTCATAGCAGGGCCTCGCCGTGGCAAAATAATAGTAATATGGGCAGCTCTATTTGAGCAAGAGCATCTTCTCAGTCTGTGCATAATCGCCCACGCGCAGACGATAGAAATAGGCGCCATTGCTGACTGCTACACCGCATGAATCTGTGCCATGCCACTGAACAGTGTGCTCTCCGGCTTGCTCATATTGGTGCACCAGGGACGTGATCAACCGGCCCGAAACATCATAGACATCCAATCGTGTGAAAGACTCACTGGGAAGGCAAAATTTGATCAGCGTGCCGCAATTAAAAGGATTGGGATAATTCTGATATAAATTGATCTGCGTCGGGGATGAGCTTGACACCTCGGCAGTGACCGAGACGGGGCCGTATTGCGATAACCGCCCCTCAATATCCAGCTCCTGCAGAATATAATAGTACGTTTGCCGCTCTTCAATCTCTTCATCGACAAAATGATAGGTATGCTGTTCGCTGCTTGTGCCGGCCGCTGTTATGAGCGTCGCGTTCAATTTCACATAATCGTTTTCCCGGTCACAGCTTTTCAATATATTAAAGCCGAGGGACAATGACTCACTCTCGGTCGTCCACATGAGATCAATAGCGCCATCACGATATGTCGCATTAAAAGTTGAGAGCTCGACGGCCAGGAGATGGTTATATTCATAGGCGCCGACGTCAATTTCGTCGTCATGTGGTCTGAGCTCCACATCGGCCGGGTGCATATATTGATACATCGGCGTCAGGAGGTAGCCGCCGCTGCTGCCCGGTTCTGTGCCGGCGTCCACGGCCGGTGAGATATCGGTAATTCGATAGTCATAATTCGCCCGATCGACAAAAATCGGCGAGTCCGTTTGCAGATTCGAATGCGTTTCGCCATCGCCGCTCACCATCGTGCCCGGCCCTACGCACAAATTATTGATGAGCGTAAAGGGCTGCACGGATGGTGCGTTCAAAAAAAAGATGCCGTCCTCGTAATCATTCACCAGGGTGTTGTTCACAGCATAGAATTCGTTTTCAGAATAAGCAAGACCTTCGGCGCCATAGGAGACCAGGGTAGAATTGTCGTTATTCGGACCCTGCTGAATCACATTGCCGATGATGAACGCCTTGCCGCCATTCGGCAGATCAATGGCATAGCTGGACGTGCCGTCGTCCTCGTCCATGATGCGATTGTACAGGATCTCATTTTCGCGCGCGCGGCTCTTGATATTATGGCCAATCCTGGCGTGATGAATATAGGATGATCTGATAGTGAACTTGTCGATGAGTCCTATATACATATTATGAGTCTGACCATCTCCATAACCATTAGAAGCGAACTCGCAGTTTTCAATCACGAGTTCGCCTTCGTTGGGGCCGAGGATGCCGTTCTCATTATCATGAAAATAGCACTGGCGGATGGTGAGGCCGTTTCCTTCCGCTCTGATGCCGGCGCCGTTTTCATCCGGCACTGATGCGCCGGAAAATTCAATATTTTCAATGACGACTTTATCGCCTTTTATGATCCAGATACCTTTCCCTTCCGCATGCTGACCATTGACTTTCATATGAGCTTTGCCGCCGATGCCTTTAATTGTGAGATCATTTGCATACCAGCTTGCGACGTCACCTGTATATAATCCGGCATCAATTTCCACCGTGTCCCCCTTGGCGACGAGAGTGGAAACCTGGCTGGGCATTTTGTAGGTCCTGTTGGCGCCGACCTGGTATGTCTTTGGCGTCTCGCTGCTTCCCCCTCCTGCGGAGAGCTTGTAAAAGTGCACATTGACTTCAGCATCGGTGATGGCGATGAACACATCCTCTCCTGGAATATATTGCCAGCGGCCAAATATGCCATTCAGCGTCGGTGACGGTGCTCCCGAGGCCGTTCTGGTCGTCCATATTTTTGTCTCCGGATCGAGAATATAAACCGGACCCCCATTCCAGGCGACAATTCGATCCGACTTGCTGTCGTACGCCAAGCCAAAGTGATCGCTGCCGCTATTCAATATTTGCGTGCTGCCCGTTGTCGTCCAGATGACGCGATCGAAATTTTTGTTCGCCAGGTCATAGGTAAACAGATATCCGTCGCCGATGACAAACAACAATCGCCGCTTGGTATCGATCGTCATCGGGTATAGATAGAAATAGTCTGAATTCAATCGCGTCCAGACATTCTCATCATAGTCATAGGAATACAATCCGCTGTTTGGATCGTTGCAGCCGAAATAAACCAGGTTATCCACCGAATCATAAACGCATGAATTGCCGAGAGCGCCGCTCGCCAAATATTGATTTTCACTCATGTCATACCACATTTTCTCCTCAAAACTATAGGTCCATGTTTTGAGTACTTCCCAGCCATCCCCGGCTCGAGAGCCGCCGCGCGCAAAAAATCGATTTGCCGCTGTCAAATAGGCAAGGCCGCCATATGTATGGCGAGAAGTCGGAGTACCATCACTATTTCGCTCGACGCTGAGTGAAGGTTGTGAGGGATCATTGACGCGTTCCCAGGTGAGGTTGGCAAGTTTGAAGACATAGAGCTCGTTGCCGTAATAATCTTCGTGCCCGCCACCCCAGAGGATCATTTGATGATGAATCGGATCGTAGGTCCCGCCACCCCAGGCGCCAATGATGGCATTGGCGCCGGTGTTTCCGCCAGGATCCACATTCGGAAAAACTCGCGCCATCTCTGTATTCGGAGCACTATACCATGAGTTTTCCGGCAAGTTTGTCAAGGTTTTGTTTTGCGAGTACAGCGTCAACTGAAAAACAAAGAGCAATAAAAGGACGAGTCTCATTTTAACAGCCATAGTTGGTATCCTCAGAGGTGCCTTGGTTATTCTTAAAAGAACATTGCTCTTTCATCGTCTTAAAAGCAATACCTTTTGTTGATGAGTCTTGATCGGCGTCAGTTTACTGTCAGGATCGAATATCTCCAGGCGTATGATATATGTGCCGTTCGGCGCTGCAACATTTTGCATGTCCATGCCGTTCCAGTGAAATATTTTCCAGCCATTCGTCACAGATTCATCGGGTCCGCTGTAGATGATCTGGCCGAGGAGGTTATAAATATAATATCGAACGAGCGCATTCTGCCTGGCCCGCAGAACGAGCTGCAAATCATCATGAAATGGATTTGGATAGGCCGGATACAAGGTGAAATCATTGACAATTGTCTCATCAGCTGTCAGCTCGTTTTCCTGAACCACATGTCCGGCTGCATCATAGAGTGACAATCGATAGCGCTCGTGCTGCCATGGTCGGGGATCGCTGAAAATATAAACGGGATTGTCGACACGAGAGTGCTGGGAGATTTGTTCGCCCACCTTCTCAACCTGATCATCTACAGTGATCCCTGCCAGCTGGATGCTGCGAACATCCACTCCTGCATGCAGTTCGACCGATATGATGCGCCTGTTATTCGACAGCGAAAACTGCGTATCCCTGATATAGTCCGGCGTTCTGCCGACGGCTGTCATTTGCGGACCTTTCACCTTCAGGTTACGGAAACCAGCGGCAGAGTTTTTCCAGGTGTAAAATGCAAATGCACCCTTGGGGATGACGGTGTCCGTTATGCTCAGAATTCGCTCACCGTCGATGACGAGTTCAAAATGCGAATCGATAGCCGAAACCCGCACTTTATGCCAGTGTCCGAGCTCGTAATCAAAATCCTTCTCTATCAGGACGTCGTAGCCGCCATCAGCAAACCGTATGCACCACACCTTTTTCAGCTCCTTGCTGAGCGAAAAGCGATAGTAATTCCTTTCATCCACATAACGAAACATGATGCCCAACGCGTCGTCGTCATCAGAAAGCATCTCAAACTCGATGATATAATGTTGCCAGGTTTTCTCCCCTGACCAGATAAAAGTGCCCAGCATGCTCAGATCAGCGGGATCTTCAGGCGCCAGAGAACCAAAAATATTGCTGAGCTGCACCAAAACATTATCGACGACCAGCCAGTCAGAAGGACCTTCTATCGTCCCATCATCGACAACGGTCCAGCCCGGCAGGCTCGCGTCCGAAAATGCGGTTTCGTACATTAGCAGCAAAAGTGACACGCTATCGCGATCGAGTGGATCGGTGCCGAGATTGACCTCGTCGCCATCCGACACACTGTCACCGTCGCTGTCCCAGTTAAGCGGATCCGTTTCACCTTCATCCTGTTTGCCATTCGCATTGATGTCTTCATCGCCGTCTATGCGGCCATCTTCATCAGTGTCTTCCCGGCGAGGATCTGTCTGACTCTCGTGCTCGCTGTCAGCCATAAAGACCGTAGAATCGGTGCCCCGCAGAATCCCTGCACCATCCGAATCTGCAACACCCTGTGTCCTGCCAAGCTCGAGCCCGTCCGACAACTTGTCGCCATCTGTATCAAACAGAGAAGGAGAGGTTTCTCCAGGATCGAGCACGCCATTCCTGTTTCGATCTTCTTCACCGTCGGCGAGGCCGTCATCATCCGAATCCAGATCCAGCGGACCGGTATTTCCCCTCAATTCAATGCCATCGAGCAGTCCATCAGAGTCGGTGTCAGGATTCAACGGATCGCTTTCATTGTCATCGAATCGGCCGTTGCCGTTCACATCTTCCTGTCCATCGAGCGCTCCATCCTGGTCTGTATCAGCCACGGTCGGCAGCGTGACGGTTGCGGGATCCAGATCAGCGACAAATAGGGCGAGATCGGTGCCGAGGAGCTTGCCGGCGCCATCCGGATCGTTGATCGGCGCGGTGACGCCAAGCTCGACCCCGTCCGAAACGCCGTCATCGTCCGAATCCAGGGACAGCGGATCTGTCTCCCCCGAATCGACGATGCCGTTTCTATTTTTATCTTCTGCACCATCTGCCAGTCCATCATCATCAGTATCGACATCGAGCGGCTTCGTGCCAAGCGTCCCTTCAACGCCATCCAGCAATCCATCGCTATCTGTATCCGGATTGAGCGGATCCGTTTCATCAGCATCACTGCGGCCATTCTTGTTGAGATCCTCCTCGCCATCGCTGAGGCCATCAGCGTCAGAATCGGCGACGAGATTATTGGTGACAGTGCCGGGATCCAGATCAGGTGAGAATTTTGTCATATCCGTACCGAGAATATCCCCTGAAGCAGAGATTCCTCGCGTTCGACCGACTTCCAGGCCGTCGGACAGTCCATCGCCGTCCGTATCAAACTTTAACGGGGCGGTTTCGTCCGCGTCGACAATGCCATTCTGATTTTTATCTTCTTCTCCGTCGCTCAAGCCATCGTCATCCGTATCGGTATCCAGCGGGTTTGTGCCGTTCAAAACCTCGAGGTAATCCGGAATGAGATCCGTATCCGTATCCTCCGGAGGTGTCGGACTGGAGATGGCGATTTTCAGGAAACGATTTGTCGCGTCCCAATAACTGATTGCCGGAGATCCTGCCGCCGTAAGAGCGAGGGATGCCCAGCCGCCAACATAGCCGGCAGAATCGACAATGTCGCTCCGCCACGCGCCATTATATTTATAGGCGATTTTCAAGTCGCCATTGTCAACATCATGGTAGGCGATATAAGGATTGGAATTATTATCGACAGCAATCGGCATCGGAGACTCAAAAAAGTTCAAGCTGCCAAGATTGACGACATCCTCGACATCCCAGCTTCCTCTTCTGCCGGTCGCCAGTCTCATGACATCCCGGCCGGTGTGGTAGAAACTTATGAAATAGTTATTTCCGCCTCTGGCGATCGAAGTGTACCAGCCCTGTAAATCAAGAAAGGGGCCGGGGGTTACGTCCTCGATCAACCACTTGTTATTCTCCCAAAATGCCACTTTGACATATTCACCGTTATTCCAATAAGCGACGACAGGTTGCTCATTCTCATTGAACGTAAGTGAATTCCATTTGCCATTGTACTGAAACTCAACATAGTTCGAAACCGCCGGCTTTGCATCAGTGTGTCGATCATAACGTAAATACTTGAGCGAACTGGGGAGAATCTGATTGCCCGCCTGGTCCAGAATATGTTTGGGGTAAATGATATGGAGTCGATTTTGCGAATCCACTTTCATGGAAAGCGTATAACCGTCGGAAGGCCGCAGACTATCGGAAATCGTTCTCGTCACCCAGCTTTCTCCTTCTTTATAAGCCAGGGCGCAAGACGTGCCGTTGTAATTAGAATGAAATAATATATACGGTCGATCATCCGGCCCGATGGCCATCTGAATTCTGCCGAACAACCAATCCGAATAAATCGTCTCTGTAGTCCACTTAATCCCATCAAATTTCGCGTATTTCAGATAATAGTTGCCCGCCCCTCTGTAGGCAATGCTCGGCAATCCTTTCGAATCATAGGCAAGACTTGTGTTGGTGGGGCTGACATCATTTTTATCGACGACATAGTAGTACCAGAAAAGGGATGGCTCATCTTGTCCGCGCAGCAGGCCGCACAATAAAAAAGAAAGATGAAAAACGAGCACTTTAACGTATCTGTGTGATTTCATCGAATTATCTCATTTCATCCATCTAGACAATGATCTCCCCGGGTTCCTCATGACTCAAAAATCTCAACGGACTTGCCGAGAAACCATAGGCCCCGGAATTGAATACTACGAGGATATCGCCCTCCTCGGCATGCGGAAGCTCGACATTCATGCCGAATGTATCCAGCGGCGTACACAAGGGTCCGACGACATTCACCTTTTCCAAAGGTTTATCCATGGCCGTGGCGATGGTCATGGGCATCGGCCGATGCACCAATCTCTGGCCCATATTTCCGGATGCAGCAAGATGCTGATGCATGCCGCCATCGATGATGATAAAAACCTGATCGCGCGATATCTTGCGATATAATACTTTGGCCGCATATATCCCGCATGGCCCAATCAGATAGCGTCCAAGCTCAATCTTGAATAGCGTATGAGGTAGGCTTTTTCGGTATTTTTCAAGCAGAGAGATGATGCCGGCGCCGACCGCCTCGATATCCAGCTCATCATCCATAGCAAAATAGGGAATGCCAAAGCCGCCGCCCAAATTCAAAATATCCATTTCAATTGCCGTCGTGCGAGTCAACTCGATGGCATAGGCGATAATTTTCTCAAAAGTTGCGATGATGTCATCGCCACTCAGGTTTTGCGATCCGGCGTAAATGTGAACGCCGCGAATATGCACCCTTTGATCGTCGCAATATTTGTGCAGGAGCGCTGGAAGGCGTTCGCTATCCACGCCAAACTGTTTGGCGCCGCCACCCATTTTGAGTCCAGATTTGGACAATTCAAAATGCGGATTGATGCGGATCAATACATTGACCGATTTGTTCAAATCAGTGCAGATGCGGCTCAACCGGGCAATTTCCTGTTCACTTTCAATGCTGATCGATCCAATTCCCAGCATGACAGACCGGGTCAATTCTTCATTACTTTTTCCTGGACCGGCGAAGCTCATTCGGCCGGGCGCGACGCCGGCTTCCATGGCCCTGGCGATTTCACCAGCGGATGCCACATCAAAACCATCGTAAAGCGTGCCGAGCTCTCGCAGCATTTTCACATTGGGATTTGCTTTCACCGCATAGTCAATCCGCAGCTCTGCCGGCAAATTTTTGCGCAGCAGACCGTGGCGCCGGCGGAGTAGGGACAGGTCATAAATATAGGCTGGGGTGCGGCTTTCTGCCACTATTTCCTGAACCGTTCGTCCTCCAACGACAAGATCATTGCCATTCTTGCTAAAATTCGCAACACAGGAGCTCAATGCTTTGTTCATGTCTGTCGTCCCTTGGGCAGAATCGTTTGAGGATTTTCCATCATTGTTAAATACCTAAAAAATGCAAGATAGCAGAAGATTTTCTCGATCGCAGAGGTCACCATCAAATCACCGTGATTTATTTTTTCAAAAGGCGCCTTTTTCCACCCCAAGGCTCGCATAGACAGTCTTTTTTATCAGCGCCCGGTCTATCTTGCCGTTCGAGTTTCTGGGCAGTTCATCCCATATTTCGATATCGCTTGGGATCATATAGGGAGGCAGCATCGCTTTGCAATGCGTCATCAACTCCTCACTTGAGAGCGAGCCATCCCTGTGCGCAACGACGGCCTTTATGGTCTGCCCATAGACCTCATCCGGAATGCCGAGGACCATGGAATCTTTAACTTTTGGATGTTTATACAGAACCTCCTCGACTTCAGTCGGGCTGACCCGGTTGCCGGCATATTTGATCATCTCATCCCGGCGGCCGATAAAATATAAAAATCCTTGCTCATCGATCTTGACCTGATCGCCCGAGAAAACGACGATCTCGCGTAGGGGGACATCGGCCGGTTGCATGGGATTAGGCCGGAAACGAATGTTGGTGTTTTCAGCGTCACCCCAATAGCCCTGGGCGACCAGAGCGCCGCGGTGCACCAATTCGCCAACCTGGCCTGGTTTGACGGGCTGATTATTTTCATCCAGAACCATAATCTCTTCCCCGGGAATTGCCTTGCCCATCGAGGTTGGCCGTTCTCTGACCAGAGAAGGATCAAGAAAAGTCGAACGAAAGGCCTCAGTGAGTCCGTACATCAAATAGACCTCGGCGTGCGGCAGTCTGTTGACCATATCGAGCACATAATGTTGCGGAATCGCGCCGCCGGAGTTGGTCATATAGCGCAGGCTCGCCAGTTTTTCTGCATCCCATGGGATCTGCAGCAATTGTATCCAGGTGGCAGCAACTGCCGCCAGTCCGGTCACTTTATATTTTGCAACTATCTGCAAGACATCCTTGGGGAAAAGAGGATCAAGGAGCACAATACTGGCGTGGTGCAGAAAGGCGGTTGTGAGCTGGTTCAATCCGTAATCAAAATTAAAGGGCAAAATACTCAAAAGACGATCCTTTTCAGTGATCTTGAGATATTCGGACACCGTATATGCGCCGGCGACAATATTCCTGTGCGTCAGGACCACGCCTTTGGGCTTGCCAGTGGACCCTGAGGTATAGAGAATGGCGGCGAGATCGGTCTCGACAATTCGCGGATAATCGACATACGTCGCATTGACGCTCTCTAGCGCCTGTTGCCAGGTGACGTGCTGAATTGCGGATGTTTCTCCGACCTGACGGGCGTCCATATCACCGATACAGATGATCAGCTCCAGAGTAGCCAGTTCATGATGATGATCTCTCATCTCGTGCATCCTGGAATGGGTGGTTATGAGGATTTTGGAACCGCTGTCATTGAGAATATGAACAACCTGCGCCGCTGTTGACAATCGCCTGATGGGCACGTTCACGGCGCCGGCCATGGAAATGCCAAAAATGGCAATGACCTCTTCGAAACATTTCTCCATCCAGAAGGCCACCCGGTCGCCCTTGTGCAGCCCCTGCGCAATCAGGTACGACGAAAGCGCAAAAACGCCTGTCCCGACCTGATCATAGGTCAATGCGCGTTCTTTAAAGAATACCGCCTCCTTTTGAGACCCTCTGGCAATACTCTCTGTCAGGATCTCGTGCACCACTCTCACCATAGACACCTCAAAAAATAGTCAACTCGCAAAATATTTTTTTCACTCGAAAACAAAGCTACCCTTTTATATGAGCGCTCTCGATGATTGCCGTCAAGCTCTTTTGGAATGCCTTTTTCTTTATCTGCGGATCAGTAAAGGTATGATCTCCGCCTTTGATAAAGCTGATTTTAATTCTTCCAGCTCTGATCGATTTCCTGCAATGAGGATCTTTACGAATCAAATTGTAGAATTGCAGACCTTGTATATCATTTGTGCTGACGAGGACATGGATTGATTTGGGGTAAGCATTCAGTCCCTCCAGCACCCATTGAGAGAGAGATTTTCCTGTTTGCAGCCAATCATCCTCCGCAGTCGCTGCGGATGTCTTCATCATAGTGGATAACGAATTCGCCGATTCTTTGATGTCAAAATGCAAGGTGAGGATCTTGCGCCAGAATTCCGGCTGCATGAGCCGTTTGACGTAATAGTGCTTGAGAATGGTTTGGGCTTTTTCGGTCTCCGATTCCAGAAAAGGATTCGCCAAAACCATGCTGCTGATGCGCTCGCCATCCTGGGGAGCGTAGAGAATGCTCGCCGTCGCCCCATCGCACAAAGCCCAGACAATCAAATGCCGCAGCGCTGAGTAGCGAGAATAGAGCGCATCAATTGCCGCCCGAATTGACGGCCCGGCATATTCAAAGCCGACGAAATCACCTTCACTATCACCCTGCCCTTCGTAATCAAAGCGCATCACCGGCAGACCATGGCTGCATAGAAATCGCGCCAGCTGAACATAGTTACGATGGCTGCCGATGCGAGTCTGCGCGCCACCGATAATCATGAGCACAAATTGAGTGACAGGATCGTCATTGTCCGGCAAGTGCACCACGCCGTACAGCTTTTTGTGCTCAACGGAAAAATTGATCGTTCTCTCCACTCATCCACCCTGGCTGGCCAACCATGCTTGTGTATTCTCGATCGTGCGCCTGGCATCCCATCGCCAATATCTGTCCCAGAAGGGCTCTTCGACCGTGTGCACATAACTGAAGGAAGGGCACTTTTGCCTCAGCTGGTCAATTTTCTGCACGAGATGAGCGGATGCCGCTGGCATATTTGATATTGTCGATATATAGACCAGATGCCGTGTCGTGAGTTGAGGATGGTCATGATCCATTGCTAAAAAGCTGCCATAGAGAGGATTCGACAGAGGATAACCGTTGACGTGCACGGTCTCACCGGCGGTTATTTTTTGCAGTAATGTCTGCAAAGAGCTGCTCTGACGTTCATGGGAAAAATCCGAGACCAGTTTTTGCCGGACAAATTGCTGGATGTAATCCTTAAAGTGGAAAACAGGCTGCCACAGGACGAGGGCGGCGATATCCTCATGGTGCTGGGCATAGACCATCGCCAGCGCAGCTCCCAATCTCACTCCCCATAGCATGATGTTTTCAACACGAGTCCGGCGCTTCGCCTCACTGATCGCAGCGCTGATGTCATCCAGCCAGTTGTGCAAACTAGAGCTGTTGAATTCACCCTGACTATCGCCGCAGCCGTTAAAATCAAAACGAAACACCGCGAATCCTTGACGAGCGAAAGCGCGCGCCGCTTTAACGGTCACTGAATGGCAACAATTTTTTTCTTCGGCAAAGGGATGACAATAGACAATGGCGCTGGTTCGCATCATATCTTTCGGGATATGGACAAAACCCATCAAATCAACGCGACTGCCCTTGAAAAAGAACATCTCTTCCTGCGTTTTAGACATCCTGCATTTCTAATTTTCGATGAACAACAGCAGAGAGTGATTCGAGGGTGCTAAAAGTTTCCAGAGACAGCTCTTCGTCGCTGAAGGTGAATCCGAAATGCTCTTCCAGTGCCAGTATGAGATTTGTCACAGCCATTGAATCCAGCAGATCGCCGGCAATTTTGAAATCATCCGCGAGTTTATCGGGAGTCAGGTTCATATCGATTGTGTGCTGAATCAGACTTTTAATCTCACGTTTTGTCGTTTCTCTGTCCATTCACCCATCCTATCGTTTAAATTGTTACAAGTTTCAAATGCACTTTATTCCGCATGAATCATTCCGTGAATGCCGACGCCATTAGTCGGTTTGCACTAGCGACTGAAAAATTCTGGCGAGTGATTCCGTCTGTTTTTCTCTGCTGTGATCATGGATGTTTTTCAGATGATTTTTCCAGTTGCCGGGTGCACTGGCGATTTGGCGAAGCCATGGCGCAAACCTGGCCGCGATCACAGCCGGATCATTGTCCGATATGATGAGACCGGCGTTGTTTGAGGATAAAAGTTGACCCGTGTCGCCGTTTTCCGTCGCAAACGCCAGTATGGGTTTGCCGGTGCGCAGGTATTCGTACACTTTTGCCGGAATTTGATGGTCGCAGGCATTTCCCTGGTAAAGCAGTAGAATATCAGAATTCAGCATTTCAGCCAATATATCATGATACGGAAGCCCCGGCTTTACCTCGACAATGTCCTGGAGGTGCAAATCAGCGACGCATTTTTTATAATAGTCGTCACTCCCGGGCGCGTACAATTCCACTTTGAATGACAATTCAGCAAACAGATTTTGCGCTTTTAAAATTTGCAGCGAGTGAAAGAAAGGCAGTGGATTGCGATAGTCCTGGTCCAACAGTCCGGCGTGAATGATGCGTATATAATTCCGCCCTCGCGGCCCGGGAGGGGAAAGTTGAGCAAAATCGTGTTCATCATAGCCGTTGGCGATGACCGAGATTTTTTCCGCGGGCAGATTCGGATATCGCGTGCGAAAAAGCGTACGTGTGCCCGGCGTCGTCACCACCACATGATCACAGCGCGTCACCGCCGATGCCTCGATCGCCTGTCTCGCCCTTAACGCCTTGCCGCTCAGTTGCGTATAGTCGTCGTACATGGGATCGCGGAAATCAGCGACGAACGGCTTTCCGGTCAATCGGCTCACCGTCGTCCCAACGACCATGGCGCTGGCGATGGGATAGGTTGTAAAAATGACATCAATGTCGTATTTCTTGACCAATCGGCAGCCGGCAAGAATAGCAAAGGGTATCCATGAGGCATAGCGGTCCGGCGTAGCCAGCGGCTCCCAGTATTTCCCTTTGATGGAGAGATGCTTTTTTGTATCCAGTGCGAAAACGCGATGAACATGCACGTCACCTGGAATCTGGCTGACCAATGCATGATCCAGTTTTTCATAGGCGCGCGTATGAATGGTCAGGACTGTCGGCCGGAAACCATATTTCCCCAGATAGCGGACGAATTTCAGCGTTCGCAACAATCCGCTGCTGCCATGCTGTGGCGGGAAATGATAAGCAATGAGGAGTACATTTTTCATAGGAATTCAGGAAACCATTTTAATGATCAGATGCAGAAATGGCCACATTTATTTTTCGACCTCGCAGTGTCGAAATCTAGTCAAAATAGTCTTTCATCTGCGGCCGCTGGAAAGGTCTACTGATAAAGTTGTACACTGTGCGATTGAAAAGATCAGGATTTTCAACCGGCACCATATGCGTTTCGCCGGGGAAAATACACAACTGCGCCTGCGGGATATTCTGATAGATAAGAATAGTGTGTTCTTCGCGGATGGCGTCGCTGTCCCCGGCCAAAATGAGTACCGGAGAAGAAATCCTGTGCAAGTCCGTCAGCGAGATATCGGGTTGTTTTTCCAGCAGCTGCAGATGTTGCTGCAGTAAAGTCCAGTTTTTGCTCGTGTCATTCCTGGCGAGCATGCTATCAACCAATTGTGTTTGCCTTTTCACCCAGCTCACGGCCCAGGGATAGACAGCGGATGTATCGGGCTGCAAGTTTGCGCCCATGGCCGCCAGCTTTTTCACTTTTTCAGGATGATGAATGGCGAGCAACAGACCGATGATGCCACCGTCGCTCCAGCCGATGACATATGCCGAATCAATTTTCAGTTGGTCGAGCAATGTAGCCCAGTCATCAGCTATTTGCTGATAAGTCAGAGTGCCGTTTCCGAGTTCAGACTTGCCGTGTCCGCGGCTGTCGGCTGCAATGACGCGATAGTGACGGGAAAAAAAGCGTATCTGGCGCCGCATGTCCCAGATACAATCGCTGTTTCCGTGAATCAATATCACATCTTCTCCACGACCATAAATCTCGTAATACATTTTGATGTCGTTGAGCTGGGCATATTTGCCCCGTTTATTTGCTCCATAAAGATCGTCGTTGTAAAAATGCTGTCGAGCATACAGGATAAATAAGAAAACGCCTGCCAGAATGATGATGACGAGGCGCCATTTGAGTCTGGAAATTGTCATCATAAAAAACTCTCGTTGCCTAGAGTCATCGCAAACACCGGATGCAGCATTTTATATTCCTTTTGCCTTCTGCCAGCTTCAACAGTTGTCTTTTTTAACAATGTGATTGATGCCATGCCTCGAGCATGATCAATTTCCACAAAATTGTCCCATAATAGGGTGTGTTATCCTGCAAATGCAGACGCCACAGTTTTTCAACAAAGTCCGGTTTTACGTAGCCGCGCTGCAAATGGTCCCGACTGAACAGCAGATCGCGGGCGAAATCCTGCACATCCGGCTGTTTGCGCAGCCACTCTGATATGGGCAGCCCAAAGCCATGCTTTTTCTTTTGAATGATCTCCACCGGCAGCAGATCGCGAAAAGCATATTTAAAAATATAGCGCAATCCGTAAGTGCCTTTGAGTTTCAGCGACGTTGGAATGCGAAATGCCAGATCGACGAGCGGATGATCCAACATCGGATAGCGGACGTGCACGCCGGCCAGTTCCGTCATGCGCGTCACCTTGACCAGATCGTTATCCGTAATGGTCATCTTCATATCAAGATAAAGATGTCGATCCAGGAGCTCGGCATCTTTCAGGCGCGCAAAATGGCTCTCCGCTATATTGGCGGTTTCCTTCATCATATTCGAATCCAAAAAAGCGGGATCGAACAGCTCTTCATCTTGTACATATCGATAGGAATCGATGCGTTCGACCTCGCCCATTTTTGCGCGGCGTATGTAACTGCCGGCCTTTTGAAAAAGTGTCAGAGGCAACCTTTCCAGTCGATTGAGCAACAGAGGTTCCAGCAGGCTGCGCCTGACCAAACCAGGCAGTTTGAAATAGTTTCGAAAGACCTGCTGCTCGCTATAGCGTTGATTGCCGCCAAAGATTTCGTCGCCGCCGTCTCCCGCCAGCATACAGGTGACGCCACTTTCGCGCGCGTTCAGCGCACAAAAATAGGCCGGAATAATTGACGAATTGCCATACGGCTCATCATAGGCGTGCAGCAGTTTGGGAAAGGCATGCATGACATCCGCGGGTTTGACATAATACTCGTTATGGTCAAGATGAAAGGCTTTTGCGGCGATGCGCGCGTACATCATCTCATCATAGCCATTTTCAGGAAAACCGATCGAATAAGCCTTCACTTTATCGCCGTTCAGCCTGCTCAGCAAGCCGCAAATAGTGCTGCTGTCAGTGCCGCCGCTCAAAAAGCAACCGAGTTCAGCCTGATTTTTCACGCCGTTCCTCGTGAGATCAACGGCCTTGGAGAGAGTCTCGTAGACATGCTCGGCAATCTCATCCTTATTTTGCAGCTTGGGCTGGTTAGATATATCCCAATAATGATCGATATCATAACTATCTTGACGAGCGCACATCTGATAGCCCGGTTCCAGTTTGTGAACATTTTTATAGATCGTCATGGGCGCCGGAATCATCTCCAGTTGAATATAAGCATAGACAGCCGCATTATTGACATCCAGTGGGCGAACAAGTTCAGCAATGGCATTCATTCTGGATGCAAAATAGAACGTGTTGCCCCTTTTGTGCCACACGAGAGGGCGGACACCGAAGCGATCGGTGATGGCAATCATCTGATTTTTTTTGACATCAAAGAGAATGATCGCAAAGTTGCCGCGAATTTTTACCGCCCACTCTCTGCCGTTCTTCTTGTAGCATGCTGCCAGCACTTTGCCGATTTCGCTCTTCTCGCCGTCATATTCCGGCGCCAGTTCGGCCGCATTGTAAATGTCAGCTACAGCGACGAGCGACAGTTCAGCATCGTGATAGAGAAAAGTTTTTCGGCAGGTCGTTTTCCCGGGACAGTAAGAGCGCGCCATAGCCCAATTGGAATTCATCGTGAATTCATAGTCCAGCGTCTCGCCATCAGAGAGGCTGTGAGCCATTTCTTGTATCGATATTGGAATATCAACGAGCGCACGATCAAATGAAATAAATCCGCAAATACCTTCCATCAGGTTTCCTCTGCTTCTATAGTGTCGATAAAATCATCAATTAAATCCGTCGCGTCTGCGGATCCATAAATGTCTGAAACCACAATTCAAGCATCAGAAGCATATAGATCCATTCGCCAAAATCACGCCGGCCTTTTGTGTGCAGATCGAGAACATTTTCAACAACGGCAGGTTTAAAGATGCCGCGAGCTTTGCTGCGATCATCCAGCAGCATCTCCTTCACATAGCTGTTGAGCGAACTTTTGAACCACTTGCCGACAGGGATGGCAAAGCCCTGTTTTGATTTTTTCAGTATATGCTCAGGCACATATTTTTTTAAAACCTGTTTCAAAATATGCTTGCTCACGCCGTCCTTCATCTTGTAATCGACCGGGAGCGTTGTCGCGAATTCGATCAGTCGATAATCGAGCAGGGGAGCGCGCGTCTCCAGAGAGTTCGCCATGCTCATGCGATCGACTTTGACGAGGATATCGCCCGGGAGATAGTATTGCAAATCGATGAGCTGCATGCGCGTGAGTTTGTCGTGATTTTTATACTGCATGACCAGGTCGCGACGAGACCGCATGGGATCCGAGGCACGAAATTCGTGCAACATGTGAGGGTCGAGAATATCTTCTTTAATATACGGATAAAAGCCCGGAGCGCCCTGTCCTTCGTCCTGCGGCACGCTGGCGATATACTTGAGCATATTTCGCATGGGCGCCTGAATCGGCAATAAACCGGCGACCGCACCCGCTATATTTTTTCTGAGACCATAAGGCAAGGCAAAAAAGAGCTCATATTTATCACGATTGAAATAATTTCGATAGCCGGCGAACAGCTCATCACCACCGTCTCCGGACAAAATGACCGTGACATGCTCGCGAGCCATTTTTGACACATAATAGGTTGGTATTGCGGATGAATCGGCAAAGGGCTCATCAAAATGCCAGGCGATCTGCGGCAGGACAGCGACCGAATCTGTCGACACTTGCAAAATTTTGTGATTTGTCGCGCAGTGCCTGGAGACACTGCGGGCATCTTCGAGCTCGGAAAAAGTCTTTTCAGCAAAATCGATTGTAAATGTATTGACGTGGGCTGATGACCTGGCCATCATGGCCACAACAGCGCTCGAATCAATGCCGCCGCTTAAAAAAGCTCCCAGCGGCACGTCGCTGATCAGACGGCTGTCGACAGCTTTCTGCAAGAGGATTTCAAGATTTGCTACTGACTCCTCTTCCGTTTGTCCGTCAGAGCCGGGTTCTGGCAGCGTCCAGTATTGGCGTTCCTGACATTGATTATCTTTATAGACGAGGATGTGCGCTTCACCCACCTGGCGAATATTTTTAAAAATGGTCATCGGCGCATGGATATAGCCAAAAGTCAGATATTCATTCAACGCCTCCGCATCCCAGTCGCGTGCGATAGCGCCCATGGCGAGTATGGCTTTGATCTCGGAGGCAAAGACAAACTGATCACCTTTGTGATAATAATAGAGCGGTTTCTTGCCGACCCGGTCGCGGCCCAGCATGAGCGTGCGCTCTTTTTTGTCCCAGAGAGCAAAAGCAAACATCCCCTGAAAATGACGAACGCACTCCTCACCGTATATTGCGTACGCGGCCAAAATGACCTCTGTATCCGAACGAGTTCTGAAGCGAAAACCGGCGCTTTTCAGCTGCGCCCGCAGTTCCTGAAAATTGTAAATTTCGCCGTTGAATGACACCACATAACGCCCCAGCCAGTCCTCCATGGGTTGAGCGCCGCTGTTCAGGTCGATGATGCTGAGGCGTCGATGTCCCAACGCCATATGGTCATCAATGTAGGCGCCGCAGCCATCCGGACCACGATGGAATAATACTTCCCCCATGCGGTCGAGGAGAGCGCGACTTTCATTTTTGCCTGCAGTGGTAAAGCCGTAAATTCCGCACATAATTCTCTCTCACCCGCGATGCAAACGATCCGCCACGCCATTCATCTCGATGATCGCCTTTGCTCGGGAAAACAGTAAATCTTGCGTGAGGTAGCCAGCGTCTTTTCGTTTGAGCGCATAGGGATTTGAATTTTCGTCATTCATGCCTTCGATGGTCGTAAAGGCCACATGGTATCCGCACTGTTTGCACAGTCTCTGGCAGTCGTCATTGAATCGCCCCCAGGGATAGGCGAGTGAAGTCACCTGAACTGAGAGCTCTTTTTCGATGAGCTCTTTAGAGTTGGCGATCTCATATTCAAGCTCTTTCGGCTGCAGACAATCCAGGTAAAGATGCTGCATGGAATGCGATCCGACGGTCAGCAAACCACTCTTGAGCATCATCTGTATATCTTGTGCTGACGCCAATTTCATATCGGAGGATATCAACAATCCGGCGGTTCGCCGCTGCAAATCATCGCGCATTCTGCTGCGGAACTGTTCATCCCGGTAATTGAGATCACGGAGCAGATGTTTCAGGAGATGATGAATATCAAGACTATCGGCATAGCCATTTTGAGAAAAGAACCAGTCATTGCTTTTGATGAAATCGTTCCAGCCTTCAATGTCCTGATGGAACAAGGCGTGAACATATTTGAAAACATCGTTGCACCAGATCCCCTCCTGCTCGGCGAATGGTTTTGCCACAAGAAAGATAAAAAATGGCACGTTGTTACGGAGTAAAAAGGGGAATGCATGATCAACCACATCCTGATAACCGTCATCAAAAGTGATTGAAAAGCATGGCTCATCAAAGCCATAGTGACTTGCCAGGCGGTCGGCAATCTCCTCGGCGCCGATTGGTCTGGCATTTTCCAGCAGAAAGAGCACCTCTTTCTCGAATGTTTCACAGGGGATGGCCTGGCTCGGCTGCATCACCTGAAACCAGCGATCGAAAGGGACCACCTGATGCGATGTCAGGACGTGCAATCCGGATTTAATCCGTCTCTTTGCACGATGGACAAATGGAGAGGCAGTATTGAGCGCGACTTTTTTCATCGCTGTTTTCAGCAGACCATTCTTTAGCGATGATTGCGAATAGGACGAGCTGTACAGATGCGCGTAGGAATAGATCGTCTTGCGAATGTCATGATGACTTTCAATGGTCTGTCGCCCGTGTGCGCCCAACGTTGCCGCGAGTTTGGCATCATTTAGTAAAAGATCGATCGCACCGGCGAGTTTTTCCGGTGATTTGCTGGGAACGAGCAGGCCGTTCCAGCCGTTTTCGATGATGAAAGGTGTTCCGCCAACCCGGGTGGCGATGACCGGTTTGGCCATGGCCATCGCTTCGAGCAGTGTATTGCTCATTCCCTCATAGATTGATGAATTGACATAGATGTCAAAAGCCTGCAGGACGCACTGGATATCCTTGCGCTTGCCCATAAAGGCGATCTGTTCTTTGATGCCAAGTTTAGCCGCAAATTTTTGCATTGATTCAATGTCGTCGCCATAGCCGACAACAGCCAGATGAAGATCACGATGTGCGCCCAGCAGCGCATGAAAAGCCAAAATGAGCGTTTTTAAATCCTTGATTGGCCTGATTAAACCTATGACCGTGCCGATGACAGTTTTATCCTGCGGAAGCCCTGTTTTTTTTCGGCATTCTGTCTTGTCGATATCCAGCCGAAACGAATCGAGATCGACGCCATTTTCAATGGTCAAAATTTTCCACGGCGCCAGGACATTCTCCTTTTGCCAATCTTGTGCGATATCTTTTGATACAGTCGTCATCCGGTCACAGAGGGCAAAAAGCAGCTTGTTCATGATCAAGCGCTTTTTGCTAAAGAGATATTTCTCGCTCTCCCGGCCGTGCTCGCCATGAATGACGACCGGCACTCTGGCCATTTTAGCAGCAAGAACCGAATAGGCAAGCGTGCACCAGTTATGAGAATGCAAAATATGAAAATCGTGTTCTTTCAGCAACGCTCGCAGGCGAAAGATGAGTCTCCAGTCAAATCCGGGTTTGCGATCAAGTGGCAATATTTTAATATCATCCGGTATAGGCGGCAAAGAATCCGGGTGCCATTTAAAACAGATGATGCTGATATCAAATCCCTGTTTGCTGAGCAAAATCGATTGGCGAAGAACGCCGAGTTCAAGCCCGCCGATCCCCAAATAATTCAATATATGCACAATTCTCAATTTGTTCTTCATCGATACATCCTTAAAACAGCAAGCCTGAGGTTAATAATTCTTGTGACGAACCAATTTTTCAGTCAGCGGCAGCAGTTTAAATTTTACCATATAGGCAATTTTTGCCCGTAAAGAGTTTGAAAAAAGGAAGATGATGGACGAATCCAGGGAATCGGCAATGAAGCGATTTTTGTACGGATCATATCCATCATTGATATACAAGTCGTGCTGTCCATCAAACAGATCGCGAATGAGCATGAGATTCACCAGATTTCCCGGCGAATTTTTGTTAAATTCATCCAGATAGGCCGTATCGATGGCGTAGTAACGATTCTCTGTGCAGAGCCCGAAAAGGTAGGCAACAGGCTTGTTGTCAAAATAGAGTAGCGCCAGATCGAGCTCACCTTTACGATTAAATTCTCGTGCGATCTGTCGGTAAAATCCTTCTACATGCGCATTGGAGCTGATCGCCGAGTCCGTATCATTCTTCCAGCTCTTCCTGGCGATGCCAACGATCATATCAACACAGGATTCCACATCGTCTTCATCAATAGCCCTGAGCCTTTTGAATTCAACAGAATAAAGCTTGTTCACCTGGTTTTGTTTGTTGTTGTAGGTATGCTTCAGCTTTTGGCCAAATCCTTTCAGGTAATCTTCCCAGGCGCCCTGCAGCTTGATCACAGGTATATCATAGGGTTCGATCATAGCCGCATATTTACTCGTTCGCAGCCATTCACTAAAAATAGAAAATTGTGCCGATGCTCGCAGCATGCCTTTCAATACAATGACATCCCATTTTCGGCCAAAGCGCCGGGTGAGATAATTCATCAGCTCGGGTACAACCTCATTGATGCGCTCTGATACAATAAAGCTGCCGACGCCGAGATTGTAGCCCGCGAAATCGATTCTTTTCACCGCAATTTTGCCCAGCGTTCCCTTCCAGACATAGAGAGGGGCAAATCCAATCTCTTTTTCTTCATCATAGATGACCAATACCAGCGGCATACCCGAAAATGAGTACCATTTATACCAGCTGGTCACCCATTCAAAAGCGGTGAAGGCGGAGCCGCTGCATCCTGCAGAATTTAGCTTGTTCCAGACATCGCGATAGTCCGCAAGCTCTTCCAGAGTCGTTATTTCCCGAATCGTCATCATCGTTCGAATCCCTTCCGCCAATGCTTTCCAGTCCAAAGTGCAGCTAAAGCAAGCTGGTGCTAAAATACCTCTCCGCCCGGTCCACCAGCACGGTGACGATATTTTTATCGCTTGCAGCGGCCAGCTTTTTCGCTGCCCACACATTAGCCCCCGACGACGTGCCGACCAGCAGTCCTTCTTCTTTTGCCAACATTCTTGTGGTGCTGATCGCATCTTCATCCGTAACCGTGATCACATCATCGATCAACGACACGTCCAGCACAGATGGAATGAAGCCGTCGCCGATGCCCTGAATTTGGTGCAGGCCAGGCTCCCGACCGAGAAGTGCGGCGCAATTTTCAGGCTCGACAGCGATCACTTTGATGTCACGATTTTTCTCCTTCAAAAATTTGCCAACCCCGCCGATGGTGCCGCCGCTGCCGACGCCGGCAACAAAGGCATCAATATGGCCATCCATCTGCGACCAGATTTCCTGCGCCGTGGTCAAATAATGAATTTCAGGATTGCGCGGATTTTCAAACTGTTGCGGCACAAAAATAGAGCTGTCCATTTCTTGCAGCTCTTTGATCTTTTGTATGCTGCCCTGCATGTTGTCTCTGGTGGGCGTGTAAATGATCTCGCCGCCAAAAGCACGGATGATCTTTTTTCTTTCCTCACTCATATTTTCCGGCATCACAATGATGACGCGGTAACCCTTTTGCACGCCGACCAGTGCCAAGCCAATTCCGGTATTCCCGGAACTCGGTTCTGCAATGATCGACTCTTTTGTCAAGTGACCGTCGCTTTCAGCCTGTTCGATCAGATACTTGGCAACCCTGTCCTTGATGCTGCCACCAGGATTGAGAAATTCTGCCTTGGCAAATATATTGCCCGCGCTGATCTTGTGCAATTTCACCATGGGAGTATTGCCAATGGCGTCCAATATTTTCACTGCGTGCATGGGTCTGTGCTTTCTTTTTATGAGAGGCGGCAACTGGAGTCGAACCAGTGAATACGACCTTGCGGGCCGCAGCCTTACCACTTGGCTATGCCGCCTTGTTTTCCACCTTTAATTTGTATTCGCGATGGCTTTTTACATGTTTGAGGACGAACAAGAGCTTTTTTCGCATTTCATAAGAGGCGGCAACTGGAGTCGAACCAGTCCGTACGGCCTTGCGAGCCGCAGCCTTACCACTTGGCTATGCCGCCTTGTTTTTCGTCATTCAATGATGCCTGGAGATCGCGAAGCGGCCACTTCAGCGTCTCTCGAGAGTGAAATTGGCGCGTTTCGCTGAAGGGATTCGATCTTTCCGAGCATGCGTTTGGCTATCTTTTTACACGAGCGCATGGTTCTGGTGATCCAAAATGTCGTTTTTCCCACAATGTTATTTTTAAAGATCATTATGGAATAGAGCGTTGTCGATCTGTTGGCGAACTTGAACTTGTAGGATTCATCTCCGCGAAGCATGCTAAAGTTGACGCCATTTTTCTGGATGCAGTATAGAATTACATGAAAGAGGTGCACAATGCCGATGCTAAATTTTGAAAATTGCGGTTCCCAGCCATTTTGATAAAAGAAATAGTTGTCCTGAAAATGAAAGATGAGAATGATCGAAACGATCTTGTCATTCACCTGCACAAGCGAGAAAAAGCCGCCATCCTTATTCAGCACAGCGTTCAATTTGCGATGAAAATCTTTGCGAAAATCATTGTTAAATGTGCTCGCTTTATCCTCGATGCTCTCCCACCTCGTTTCATGCAGCTGGAACAGCGTATCAACCAGTTCGTCACTGCGGTTGAATTCGATAAATTTAAATTCAACATGATCAAATTCTTTGCGCAACTGCTTTTCCCGTCTTTTCAGATTATAGCGCGTATTTGAGCTCAATTGATCGAAAAATTCATCTTCGCTGCCGGGCAAAACGATTTCCGGACAGTTGTTGGCCGGGTAAACCAAAAAATGACTGGAGCGCCTTGACAATTCGGGAATAGCATATTGATGAAGAATTGAATCTTGAGAAAAACCGGCCAATCCTGTTGCAGAAAATGAAGAGCTGGTTAACAACTCATCGACAAAAAGCCGCACGCACTGGCGCTCGCAGCCGGGCTTTATGATAAAGTCGAGATAGTCACTCGCAACATCTTCACCGAGAAATTTTATTTTCCATATCGGAAATCCCAGTCGGGGCCGCCGGCAGCAATAGAGCGGCGCCAGGCCGACGAGATCCGCATTGTTTTCGACGGCTAGAATGGCGAGCCTGTTGCTGCCATTTTTGATGCTCAGCCAATAGCTGTACAGCCACTCCCATTTTAAAAAGAACGAGTGAGAGCGCGCCTGCACCAATAATGCATTCCAGACGGTCTGCATCCCTGCAAACTCTGTTTCATCAACGGCTCTTAATTTATAATCCAGGGACATCTGAGCTATACTCACACTCATCATTATCGTCTACGACCTGTTCACCGACAGATACTTACTCAGAAAATGACTCGCATATGAAAGTTCTTTGCCATCAAAATACCCGACGATATAAAGAAGAAGCGGCAGCGTCAGCAGGATGAGAGATTTGACCGCTATACTGGCAAAAAGACTGTCGATGTTGACGGCGGTCGTGGCAAAATAGACCAAGAGACTCAGGGTGAACAGCTTGAGCAAAGCGACCAGGTCATATTTAAGACGATAGTAACGCTGCGAAATCACATACGCCAGCAAGGGACAGATGGCGAACGAGATGGCCGTCACAGCTGCGGCACCCATCACGCCCCAGATGGGAATCAGCAAGAAATTGAGCCCGATGTTCGCCAGCGCCGCAATGGCGTTGATGATCACATAATAATAGGTCTTGTTATGAACGTAAAAACCGATATCGACAAAATTATACATGTTGTAAAACGTATAGCCCAAAATCACCAGCGGGACGACGCGGTAGGCCGACCAAAAATCGGGCGCCGCCACAATCTTGACAATATCCTGGATCAGCACCGAAATGATCAATCCTGTCACCACCAGCACCAGAGTGAAATATTTAAACACGCGCGGGAAAATGTCATCTCTGTTCAGCCTGTCTTCATAAATCTCGACCCGTTTGGGCGCCCAGATGGAGGCGAACGGCGCGCCGATGAACGTGCTCAACAGCATGCCGAACTTGTAACCCAGCGCATAGATCCCCACATCCCCCAGGCTTAGCAGTCGGTTCATGATGAACCTGTCGCCCATGTTCAGGGTGAAAATCAGAATGCCGGCCGGCACCAGCGGCAGGCTGAAGAAAAAAAGCTTTTTGAGCATCTGGAGGTTAAAATGAAATTTTACGCGAGCATAAGTGTACAGCGAGAGGACGATGCAGGCGACCCCGTTTGACAAAATCATACTATACAAAATGCCGCTGACACCCCACTGTAGCACGACGATGAAATAGATATTGAATCCCAGACCAAGCAGCAGTTGCATGATGGATATAGTGATGAAGATGATTGATTTTTCCAGTATCCTCACATAGGCGTAACCGATCGCCGTGGCCAACTCAAATGCCAGTGAGATGAAAATCAGGATGAAATAAAAAGTATAATCCGTTCTGGAAAAGACGAGCCTGGAAAAAAAGTTGCTCTGGGAGGAGAGCAAAATCCCGGCGATGAGGGACAGAATGGCGACAAAATTGAGCGATGTCGAGACGAGCTGCTGCTTTTCTTCCGCCGATTTATAGATGAAATAGTAGCGCGCCAACCCCGAGCTGATCCGCAGCGCCAGCACCGTGGCTAACACCGATGACACCAGGGTCAGCAGTTCCAATATGCCATAATCGGCTGGCGTCAAATAGGACGTATAAACGGGTATCATGACAAAGCCGATCAATTTGCTCAGGATATTGCCAAGAGAATAAATAGAACCGTGTTTCAATATATTTTTTAAATCAGCTATCATGATCTGATCGGCTTTCATAAATCGAGTGTAATTTCTGTTGAGTTTTATTGAACGATTGTTTCACGTTTTGCAGCGGCGCAAAGTAGGACTTGCATATATGAAAATTTATTTTTTCACCAACGCAAGGCGCCCAATGTCTTTTATAATCCGAATATTCTCCACCCATATCAAATTTACTGAAACCCGATGCTTTTGCCCAGGATAGTGAGAGATCTATCAGATAAGTGCCGACACTACACTTTTCGTATTCAGGCGACCTGAAAAAATGAGTCGCCACGAGATTGTTCTGGTGAACTATAGATGACAATCCTGCTATGAATTCCCCTTTATCCATCAACATGACAGAATAATGTCGATTTATTTTTTCGAGATAATTCACCACCAGCAATTTATCCGATAAATTGCCATGCTCTGACTTGTCACCAGCGTTCCATTTCGAATTGCAGTTTTTTATAATCCACTCGGCACTTGCAGGAGGATTGACGATGCTGGCGAATTCACAGCAATGTCGCCGCGCCTGTTTTACATGTCTCATGTGACTTTTTGTCCAGTTTTTCTCATAGTCTTGTGATAAATCCACCATATAGGTTGGAATTCTCTCGACCGTTATAATATGCTGACACTCTGGCATCGGCGTACTATTTCTCCACAAGGAGATCCATAAATTTATTTCAAGAGCATTTAAAACAGGCCCTAAATATCCCTCTTGAACGGGAAAGAGACATCCGGGCAACAGATAATGCGTCACAGGCACCCAGTTGCCAGCTCTTTTTCGAAGTCCGATGAGCGCGATCGGCATATCCTTCGCCGTGACAAGAGCTGTCCTTTTGCTATTGGTCATATTGTTCTGTATGAGTGATTTGTACAAACTATGAGGGCACCCGCTCATCTCGGGCAGCATATTCAGGGCATTGTCCAGCTTATCGACCCACTTGTTAAACCAGCGAACAGATAATTTTGTTTTCACTCCTCTCTCTCCGCTTTCTGCAAGGCCATTTGCTCTTGAGAATTCTTGTACTTTGCCTCGTCATCGACTCCGCTGTCCAAAATGTGCTGCAACCATTTGTGGATCGATTATCAAATTTGCTTCTCTTTGTTGCACGCGGGATTCAAGCCTTCCCGGAAATCAATCTTGACATTCAAGGCACTCGATTGAATGAATGTTTAATTTTATTGATAAAGAATTTATGAGGTGGACAAATATGGATGTTAATTTTTTCACCCTTGCACTGCGCCCAGCGCTTTTTATAATCCGCATAGTCGCCACCCATATCGACGTTATGGAATCCAGCATCTTTTGCCCACGAAAATGTGAGATCCATAATGTACGTGCCAATACTAAAATTATCATACTCGGCACGTCTGAATGTTTTCACCCCGACAAGATCGCTTCCATGAACGATCAGGTTCGAACCAGCAATAAACTCTCCCTTGTCCATTAATATTAAAGAGTAATGACGGTTCATTTTTTCGAGATAATTGATGATTATTTGCTCGTCTGACTGCTCAACATCCTGGGCATCAGCATTTTCTTCCCATTTCATATAGCTGTTTTCGACCACCCATTCCGCACTTCCTGGTGGATTGACGGCAAAGGTAAAGTCCTGACAATGCTTTCGCGCTGATCTTACATTTTTAAAATGCTTTTTTGTCCAGGTTTGTTCATAATCCTGTGTGAGGCCCAGCATATAGGTCGGAATTTTTTCGATATTTATGATATATCGACTCTGCGGGACGGGGATATTGTTTCTCCACCATGACATCCACAGATTAACATTGAGACTCTCCAAAATTGATCCCAAACAGGCTTCTTGCATGGGGAAAAAAAAGCCCGGCAATAAATAGTGGGTCACCGGCACCCAATTGTCAACTCTCTTGCGAAGCCCGACCACCGCGACAGGGGCATCGTCTTTTGTCACCAGCGCAGTCCGTTTGCCGGGCACAGAGTCGTTTTGTACGAGCTGTTTGAACAACTCGTGCGGGCAACTCTTTTTTTCAGGCAGAAGCAAGAGCGCTGCGTCCAGGTCGGGATGCCACTTTTCAAACCAATGAACAGTTAAATTTGCTTTCATTTATTTATTCTATATTGCTACAGCTTCTGGCTGCAATCAAAATTCAAATTTTGCCGAAAAACGTCCAACTCGGGTGTTCATGCTCGTGAGAAATGTCTTGAGATTTTTCAATAGCAGTTTGCTCGGCGGACATATATTGACGTTAATTTTTTCTCCAGCGATGGGCGCCCAGTTTTTTTTGTAATCCGAATAGTCTCCTCCCATATCGATGCTCTTGAATCCCGCTTCCTTTGCCCACGAAAAAGTCAGATCCATCAGCCGGGCGCCAACGCCGTATTTGTCATATTCATGGAGTCGATACATGTATTGGCCGACGAGATCCTGGCCATGAACAATCAAAGTCGAACCCGCAATAAATTTATCCTCATCCGACAGAATCAAAGAAAAGTGGCGATCCCTCATCTCGAGATATTTGACCGCTATAAGCTGGTTCTTCACATCAAGAAATCGCATGTCGGAATTCTCGTTCCATTTTTCGCTGCTATTCTTTATGATCCACTCGGCACTTCCGGGGGGATTGACGGCGAATGTAAAATTAGAACATCGATTTCTCGCTGCCCTGACGTTTTTTCGCTGCTTTTTTGTCCACTGACTCTCATAGTCCTGAGTCAGATCCAGCCTGTAGGTTGGGATGGTCTCGATCTTTCTTAAATATCGACAATCAGGAATGGATTTGTCATTTCTCCACCATGAGATCCACAAGTTGACACGGATATCATCTAGAATTGAGCGAAAATGTCTTTCATCCATAGGGAAAAAACAGTTCGGCAATAAATAATGCGTCACCGGCACCCAACTGTCACTCCTCTTTTTGAGCCCAATGAGAGCGACGGGCGTATCTCCTTTTTTTGCAAGCGCCACTCTTTTGTTGGCGCCCATATCGTCCTTAATGAGTCGCTTGTACAAGTCGTGCGGGCAGTTATCCATTTCAGGCAGAGATTCGAGCGCCTTGTCAAGTATCGGGTGCCATTCCCTAAACCAGTCAAATGATATTTCTCTTTTCATTTATGAAATCCTCCTGTACGACGTCCTCACGATGCTGTAACTTTGCTGGCTGATACTTTTTATTCTATCATCTTTCATCAGATAAACAGCTTGAAATATTCATGACCTCCGTGATTTAAACCTAGTGCAGCATAGCTGCAAGTCAAAAGTGAAACGTGAAAAGTGAGATGTTTTATCTCCTGGAACGAGCCTATTTGTAACGTCTCACGTTTGACGTTTCACTCTTTTGACTGTTCAAAAGA
>JAFGJB010000115.1 GCA_016929295.1 Candidatus Zhuqueibacterota bacterium
ATCTGCGGATCGTAGACAAAGCCGCAATTTGAACAGATGTATTTTTCCATGCTCACTCCTTTAAAATGTCCGTGTGACTGAATTCTTTTTTCTATTCCAGGGTAAAGTACTTCGCCTGCGGGTGATGCACGATGAAGGCGCTCGTCGTCTGTTCCGGCGTCATTTGATCTTCTTCGGTGATGCCCACGCCGATGCGCTGCGGTCGCAGCAATGCGATGATCTGCCGGTTGCCGTGCAGATCAGGACAGGCCGGATAGCCGAACGAATAGCGCGAGCCGCGATATTTTTGCACGATGAAATCCTCGATGCCGGCGCCATCCTGGTCGGCGATGTGCAACTCCCGACGGATCACCTGATGCCAGTACTCGGCTAAAGCCTCCGCCGCTTCGACGCTGAGGCCGTGCAGGAGTAGATAGTCCTTATAGGCGTTCGCTTCGTATAGACGGCGCGTCTCCTCCGAAGCGCGCGAACCAACCGTGCAGATCTGCAACGGCAGGATGTCGCGCGCTCCCGACTCGAGCGGCAGAAAGAAATCGGCGATCGACCGGCGCGGTTCTTTCACCTGCCGTGGAAAAGAAAAGCGCAGCAATTCCGTATCCGCCTGCGGATCGAAGACGATCACATCGTCGCCGGCGCGATTACAGGGGAAATAGCCGTAAACCACCTGTGGGATCAGCAGCCCTTTTTCTTTGCATTGTTCTTTCAGCGCCTGGAATTCGGGACGAACCTGCGCCTCGATGAGCTGCTCATACTCCTCGCGCGACAGTTTGCCGCGCCGATACCCCCAGCGGCCGCGAAAGAGCACCGATTCGGTGAGGTACGCATAGACGGTCTCCAGATCGACGTTACGCACCACTCGCACGCCCCAAAACGGCGGCGTTGGAATCGAATGGTCGAATGCCAGCACCCGCTGCTTCACTACAGTCGGTGGTTTCCCTGCCGGCGTCGTACTCTGCGATCTGAGCTCAGCGAGGTGCTCCCTGATTTTGCCCTCTTTGATGAGCGCCATCATCTTCAGCCCCTCAAAAGCGTCTGCGCAGTAGACGACCGGTCCGAGCGATATGCCGGCGCAGACATCCTCGACATAACCGCGGGTGAGTGCGGCGCCGCCGAGAAGAACAGGGGTGTCGATATGTCGTCCTCGCATCAGTTCGAGGTTCTCTTTCATCACGACTGTCGATTTGACCAGCAGGCCGCTCATGCCGATGGCGTCAGCGTTCATCTCCGCCGCCTTTTGCAGCAGGGTGTCGATCTCGCATTTGATGCCGAGATTGTACACTTTGTAACCGTTATTGCTCAAGATGATATCGACGAGATTTTTGCCAATGTCGTGCACATCGCCGCGCACCGTCCCCAGAACGATGCTCGTCTGCTCCTGTGCTTCCGTCTTTTCCATGTACGGCTCGAGGACGCTGACAGCGAATTTCATCACTTCAGCGGATTGCAGCACAAAGGGCAGTTGCATCTTGCCGGCGCCGAACAGCTCGCCGACGACCTGCATCGCCGGGATGAGCCAGTTGTTGATGATCTCTTCAGCTCGATTTTCCCGCAACGCTTCCAGCAATATCTCCTGCAGGCCGGAGCGATTACCGTTGATGACGCGCCCCTTGATTTTTTCATCGAGCGGCAGAGATTCTTCTTCAGCCTCAACTTTTCTGTCAATGCCGACCTTTTTCTCGAAATGCTCGATGAATGAGAACAACGGATTGTCACCGCGATTCTCGATCAGGTCGAGGCATTTGTCGATGTCATCCTGCTCAATCCGGTGCAATGGCACGATTTTGCTGACGTTGACGATGGCGGCGTCCAGTCCGGCGCCGACCGCTTTGTGCATGAATACTGAGTTGAGAATTTCGCGGGAATGGTTTGCCAGTCCGAACGAGATATTCGACACTCCCAGGATCGTATGGACGCCGGGGAGCGCGGCCTTGATCCGGCGCAGCCCGTCGATCGTGTTGATGCCCGCATCTTTCATGCTCTCATCGCCGCTGCCGAGAGTGAAGGTGAGGGCGTCGAAGATCAAATCCTGCGGCCGAAGGCCGTTCTGGACGGCAATGTCGTACAATCTTTTGGCGATTTCGACTTTCAGCTCGACCGTTTTCGCCATGCCCTTCTCGTCAATGGTCAGCGCAATGAGCGCGGCGCCGAAGCGTTTGGCGAGGCGGCAGATCGCGTTCGCCCGCTGCGGGCCGTCTTCCAGATTGACGGAATTGATGACCGGCCGGCCGCCGATGAGCTTGAGCGCCTCTTCGATGACCCTCACATCCGTCGAGTCGATAAAGATCGGCAGATCGACCTGACTGTTGATGCGAACCACCGCCTCGCGCATGTCGCGCACTTCATCGCGTCCCGTATACGCCACGCAGAGATCGAGAGCATGCGCGCCCGTGCGCTCCTGCTGTCTGGATATGGCGACGATGCCGTCCCAATCCTCTGCCAGCAGGCGCTCGCGAAATTGCTTTGAGCCATTGGTGTTCGACCGTTCGCCGACAAAAAAGGGCGCCGGATCTTGGCGCAAATCAGCGGCGCTGAATAATGAGGCGAGCTGCGGTTTGTGCAGGGGACGGCGCTCCGCCATCTTCAGGGTGGGGAGAACGTGCGCCATGGCGGCGATGAAATCCGGCGTGGTGCCGCAACAGCCGCCGACGATCTGCACGCCATAGTCTTCGATGAAACTGACGAGGACGCGGCGATATTCATCAACTGACAGAGCGTAAACCATTGAGCCATCGACATTTTGCGGCAGGCCGGCGTTGGGTTGTACGATCACAGGGCCGCGAAAAAAGTCGCAGATCTGTTTCACATACGGCCGCATGGCTTCCGGACCGGTGGCACAATTCATGCCCATGACATCGATGTCGAATGGTTCCAGCGCCGCCAGCGCGGCGCTCACTTCGCTGCCGACCAGCATCGTGCCGGTCGTCTCGATGGTGAGCGACACGATTTTAGGCAGTTTGACGCCGGCCCGCGCCATTTCATCCTCGACAGCCAACAGCGCCGCTTTAATCTGCAGCAGATCCTGGCACGTCTCGATGACGAACAGATCGACGCCGCCCGCAAGCAGGCCGCGAGCGTTCAGGGCATAGGACTCGTACATAGCGTCAAAGTCGGTCTGACCCAGGGTGATGAGCTTGGTGCCCGGGCCCATGGCGCCGGCGACAAAGCGCGGTTGTGCCGGCGTGCTGAATTTAGCCGTCGCCTGGCGAGCGATCTGCGCGGCGATGCGATTGATGTCGACGATACGATCATCCAGGTCAAACTCGGCCAGCACAATTTTGCTCGCGCCGAAGGTATTGGTTTCAACGACATCAGCGCCCGCGTTGAGGTAGCGTTCGTGAATCTGCTGAATTTTCTCCGGTGCCGTCAGATTCAGCACTTCCGGGCAGCCGGCGCGGCCATTCCATTCGGCATCTGTAGGTTCCAGTTGGTGAACCTGTGTGCCCATGGCGCCATCAAACAGGATCAATCCATTTTTTAATCTATCTGAAAAAGTCATTCGAGCTCCTGAAATTCAAGACTGGAAATGTACGCATGCCGTACTATTATATCAAGTAGATAAAATGTCCCCCATTTTTTCCCGCCCAGGATGGATATCCAGGGCGATCGTAAGTCGCCAAGAATCCACGGATCAAGTTTTTCTTCGTGATCCTCGTGTTTTTGTGGATTTGTGTTGGTTTTTTCTCGATTTGCCAAAGACTGACGTTTTATGATATTTTCGTTTTTTATCTTGACCTTTAAGATTATTTTGTTAAATTTATCATTGGTATAAACGAATAGGATTCAATCTACATGAAAGCGCATCACCCAATAATTTGCTCAATTCATGCTGCAGAAGCTGGTGTGGTGTGCTCTGTCAATCTGCTGGTTCCCGTACTATCTGTACTGGCTCTCATCATTCTAGACCTCTTGCTCAGCTGAAAATTGCTGGTGCAAGGGGCAAGCCTCATACAAAAAAATCTTCACGTAACATTAAATAGTATCAGGATAATCCTCTCGCACCGCATCGAGCATGTGGGTTGTGGCTATGGACGGTTCGCATTTGGAGAGGGAAGGACGTGTGAAAAATTCGATGACCGGCGCGAAAATGATACTTCACGCCTTAAAGCAGGAAAAAGTTGCCGCTGTATTTGGCTACCCCGGCGGCGCTGTGCTGGATATTTTTGACAAGCTTTATCACGAGGACATCCCGTTCTACATGACGCGCCACGAACAGGGCGCGGTGCACGCAGCTGATGGCTTTGCGCGCGCATCGGGTAGGGTGGGAGTCTGTCTGGCCACTTCCGGACCCGGCGCGACCAATCTGGTGACAGGTCTGGCCACTGCCTATATGGATTCTGTTCCGATTGTCGCCATCACGGGACAGGTTCATTCGCATCTCATCGGCAACGATGCCTTCCAGGAAGCGGACGTCATCGGCATCACCCGGCCGGTGACAAAGCACAACTACCTGGTGAAATCAGTGCAAGAGCTGCCGACCATACTGAAATCGGCCTTTTATATTGCCTGTTCGGGTCGCCCTGGACCGGTGGTGGTGGATGTTCCAAAGGACATACAACAGGCCATTTGTAACGCGCCCTATCCCGATAAAATTGACATTCGGAGTTACAAACCGACCGTCAAAGGCCATCCGCAGCAGATCAAAAAAGCTGCGCAGATGATCGCGGCATCGAAGAAGCCAGTCATCTATGCCGGCGGCGGCGTGGTTGCGAGTGGCGCCAGTGCCGAGCTGCAAAGACTGGCTGACATCGCCGACATACCCGTGACCACGACGCTGATGGGACTCGGCGTTTTCCCGGAGACGGATGCCAGGGCACTCAAGATGCTCGGCATGCATGGCACCGCTTATGCCAATTATGCGGTGCAGAAATGTGATTTATTGATCGCCGTTGGCGCGCGATTTGACGATCGCGTCACCGGCAAACTGGATTCCTTTGCACCCAAAGCGAAAATAATACACATCGATATCGATCCAACGTCCATTCAGAAAAACGTCAAGGTTGATTTGCCGGTGGTTGGCGATGTGAAAGTGGTACTGCAAGAGCTGAATAAAGTGGTTGAAAAAAAGAAAAACAGCAAATGGCGGGAGATGATCCTGGCGTGGAAAAGAGATCATCCGCTGAAATACAACGGCGGCAGCAAGATTTCGCCGCAATATGTCATCGAGCAGATTGCTCAGCTGTCAAACCATGAGGCGATCATCACCACCGAAGTTGGGCAAAATCAGATGTGGACTGCGCAATTTTACAATTTCATCAAGCCGCGTACGTTTCTTTCATCCGGTGGCCTGGGTACGATGGGCTATGGCTTCCCGGCTGCCATTGGCGCGCAAGTCGCGCACCCGGACAAGCTCGTCGTCGATATCGCCGGCGATGGCAGCATTCAGATGAACATCCAGGAGCTGGCCACTGCAGTGTTGTATCAGATTCCGGTGAAAATAGTCATCTTGAACAATCATTCGCTCGGCATGGTGCGGCAGTGGCAAGGTATTTTTTACGATCGCCGTTTTTCCAGCACCTGTCTGCGGCGCAATATACAGTGTCCGCGCTATTGCGATCATTCCGGCGAAATGTGTCCGAAAGAGTACGTGCCGAATTTCGTCAAGCTCGCCGAGGCCTATGGCGCCGCGGGCCTGTTCGCTGAAAATACAGAGGACGTGGCGCCGACACTGCAGAAAGCATTTACGACGCCAGGCCCGGTCATCGTGGAATTTAAAATCAGTGAAGAAGAAAACGTCTATCCCATGGTGCCTTCCGGGGCGGCGATTGATCAAATGATAAAAGGATTAGCCTGATGCGACATATCATCAATTTGGAGGTTGAAAACCATGCGGGCGTTCTGGCTCGCATTGCCGGGTTGTTCAGTGCGCGCGGCTTTAATATCGAGAGCCTATCAGTCGCTCATGCGGAAAAAGAAGAAATCTCGCGCATGACCCTCGCGGTACGGGGTGACGATGCCATCATCGAGCAGATCAGCAAACAGCTCAATAAACTGATCGATGTAATTCGCGTCGTCGATATCACGGCAAACTATTACGTCGATCGCGAATTGATCCTGGTGCGCGTCAATTGCCCGCCCAACCGGCGCGGTGAAGTGCAGCAGGTGAACGAGATTTTCGGCGCCAAAGTCGTCGATATCAGCGCCAAAAGTATGACGATGGAGATGGTCGGTTCAGAAGCGAAGGTCGAGGCGTTCATGGAGACCATGCGTCCTTTTGGCATTCAGGAAGTGGCCCGCACCGGTCCCATTGCCATGCTGCGAGAATTCAAGAAAAAGACCTAGACGGGATTATTCCTAGTGCAGCATAGCTGCACGTCAAAAGTGAAATGTGAAAAGTGAGATGTTTTATCTCCTGGAACGAGCCTATTTGTAACGTCTCACGTTTGACGTTTCACTCTTTTGACTGTTCAAAAGA
>JAFGJB010000007.1 GCA_016929295.1 Candidatus Zhuqueibacterota bacterium
CCGCCGCCCTCGGTGGTGAATGCCGTGAAAACGCCGTAGCGGGTGCGGACGATCCGGCACTGATGTCCCCCCCAGGCATTACCGCCATCGCCGACGGCGGCGCTGTCGCAGACCACTTCAAAATTGACGCTGATCGGATCGGGCAGGGCATAGCTGTTCCGGGTTTGGAAAAAGGGGGCGACCAGAATGACAAGAATAAATACGCCCTTCCAGAATGCAATTGAAATCATTTTACGCCTCGATCGTTTTCTTCTGCGAGACATCAGACTGGATTCATAATAAATAGTCAATCCGGAAATTTCAAGCCTTATAAAGAAGAAAAGACAGGATAAAAATGCACAGAGCCTTCAACGTGAATATCCATTCACCCTACCAGCCCTGTGCATCCGACCACCTGTTTGTCGCACGGTGTGCGAGCGGGACGTCCATCTGTTCAGCGGCAGTCATCCGACCATACCTGTGAGCTGCGGGACGAACACCAGGCGGAAGCCGATGTTGTTGTTGCGGTTGCCGGGATCGTTGTTGTTGCGATACGCTGACCGGCAATTCTGCGCATCATTGTTCCAGCTGCCGCCGCGCAACACGCGGTTCGAACCCACGATGCTGTAGATGAATAAAAGACCAAATAGCATTTTTTAATGCATTGGCATATTGATCAAAGAAGAAAAGAAGACGGGATAACAGGATGAACTGGATGAATTTTCAGTACAGGGATCAATCATGTTCTAATTCATCGTCACCAATTCTCGCACTTTTCTTTTTATTTCAACTCCGTTTTCAGCAAAATTTATCAAAAGGCCGACATCTTTTCCGGTTGCGGTCAAATAATTCACCAATTGAACCTCGTGAGCTTTCGCTATTTGCCGAACTGATTTCAATTCCAGGATTATTACGTCTTCAACAATGACATCAGCGGCAAAATCTCCGACAACTTGATTATCATAGTATACCGTAATAGGACATTGAGCTTTCGCAACAAGCCCCGATTTTTCAAGCTCAATCAATAAACACTTCTCGTATACAGACTCTAAAAATCCGAATCCCATTTTATTATGGACTTGATAAGCACATCCGATTATCTTTCGGCTCAAATCTTCATACTTCATGATCTTACCCCTGATCAATTAATGAAAGTTTGCAGCGTCCCGACCTGGTATTTTACAATTTTATCCTGTTCATCCTGTTATCCTGTCAAATTTCTGCGCCTCGCTCACTGCGCTCAAAGGACTCGGCTCACAGTTATGGTCGAATGAACTGCCGCCTCACTGCGGGACGAACACCAGGCGGAAGCCGACGATGCCGATGCAAATGCTGGGAACGTCCCAGCGGCGACACGCCGACCGGCAGTCCTGCGAATAGCTGCTCCAGCTGCCGCCGCGTAGCACGCGGGCCGAACCAATCTTTGGACCAGGCGGATTTTTCTTTATTCCTTCATTTTTGCATTCTTCATAATAGTCAACTCTATACCAATCTGAACACCATTCCCACACATTACCGTGCATATCATAAAGATTCCAGCTATTGGGAGGATAACTTCCAACTGGCATGGTGTTGCCAACAAAAAAACCCTTTGGATAATCTTTGAATGGATGATTACCATCATAATTTGCCTGATTGGTTGACAAGTTCTCACCCGTATTAAATGCTGTCTCTGAATCGGCTCGGCATGCATATTCCCATTCCGCCTCTGTTGGCAGCCTATATATTCCTCCTAATTGCTGACATAACCATTGCGCATAAGCAACAGCACCAAACCACGAAACAGCTACAACAGGATGGTCCTTAAACCTGTCTTCCACCACAAAATAACGCCCTCTCGGAAAAATGCGGCTTGTCGCATACTCAATTTCCAACCATATCTCCGCTGAATCTTTTGCCATCTCGTAAGAATTCAAAAAATCACAATATTGCAAGTTTGTAATTTCATACTTGCTTATCCTAAAGCTATCAAGAATAACCGTATGTACAGGAATTTCATCTGAAGTAAAATCATATTCCCGTATCATATCCCCAGAAACATCGCCCATCTCAAAAGCCCCGCCGTCCACAAGGACAAACTGCTCCCGCAGCTCCTTGAGACGCTGCTCCCGCTGTACGGGATCAACAATGCTTCGCTCCACCATCGGCAGAAAGAAAAAGTAAAAAAGCGATACCAGCACCACCGCCGCGGCGGGCAGCGAGCGGAAAATCAGCCTGTTATAGACCGGCCTGATCTCCCCTTTTGCCCACTGGTCGGTGAACGTCCGGCGATAGATGTTGTTGCGCACCACCAGGTGGCCCGTTGGGTCGGTTTTGACCAGGCCCGACAGCTTGAGCGCATTGTGCAGCGGCGAAATGCCATTGTCGACCACCGGTTTGTCCTGATAAATGCGCCGATAGAGCTTGAGCAGCTGCACCATGAACCAGTTTCTGCTGACGATGCGGTCGCGGATCAATTTGAGATTGCTCTCGCTCTGGCTGGCTTTCGGCTTGAAGAAATTCTCCTCTGCCAATCTGTCGATTGTTGCGATGTCGTCGTTTTCAACCTTGGCAGCCGCCGCAGCGCTGCAGAGCTTTTGCGTCAGATAAGGATGACCGCCGCTCCAGTATAAAATCCGCTGCAGCAGCGCTTCACCCGACTTTTCGTCCTTCGCCAAACCCGCTGCCAGAGGTCGGGCTTCGGCAACAATGAAGTCGGCGAGGACAATGCTGTGGCCGATATTGAACGGCGTCCTGCTGCTATCCTTGATCAGCTCGGAAGGACTCGCACAGCCGAGCAGCACAAACGTGATGCGGTTGTAATCCGCTTTCACTGCGCGCGCATTGTAACAGGAGCGGATGGCGGCAAAAAAATCATCGCTGAACGGCAGCGGGATGGTGCTGTCAATTTCATCGATAAAAATCACCACCGGGCCGGCGGTTTTTTTCAGCACCCCGTCTTCAACGAATTCCATGAGCACCTGCAACGGCCCCAGGTAATTTCTTTCAGCCCACCACTCTTTCAGATTGATGGCCAAGCCGAGATCGCGATTCAGGCAATTGGCAATCCCCATGTACCATGCTTCAGCCGACTGCTTTTCCTTTTGCCCGCCAATTCCGGTCAGGTCGATATAGGATGTTCGCACACCCTCATCCTGCAGCCGTTTGGCCGTTCGCGCCACCAAACTGGACTTGCCCATTTGCCGTGGCGTCAGGATATAGCAATAATCGCCTTTTTTGATATGACCATATAATTCCTCATCGGCGCTGCGCAATATATAGCTTGGCGCATCGGGCGACAAGGTGCCGCCGGCGACGTAGAATTCCTGCTGCGCAAAATTCATCATAGATGCCTCCGGAAGAACTCTTCGTAAAGGCGGCAGCGCACAGTGACATTCACGCGAGTCTCTCCCTTGATCAATCCCGCAGCAGTCAGCTTTTGAAAATTCATCTCATCATCGCATTGTCCCCTGCGGATGATGTCGCGCAGGCTCTTTTTCAGCGCCTCATTTTGTCCCAGACACCAGAGCAGACGGCGAAGGTGATCGCGGAATGGCCCATTTCCCGCCAGGGCATTTTCATACAGCTCAGCCCGCGAACATTGACCCGTCGCCACAGCGTAGAGCGCCTGGCGGATGAGATACGGCTGCCCGCCGAGCAACTCGGTCAACTCTTCTATCTCCATTTCATTGTGCAGCGGCGAATGGTGCAGCTCGTTGAGCTGCGCGACCTGCGCCAGGCTGAATTCCTGCAGCCGGATTCTTGTCCCGACGTTGAACGGCGATTGATTGATGTTCTGAATCCACAGATAGGGCTCGGTGGAATGGGCGATGACGAGATTAAAATTGTTCCAGGAATCATTCATGGCCCTGGAATTATGCCAGCTTCGAATCAAGGCAAAAAAATCATCGCGGTAATCGAGATCGAATAGCTGATCCACTTCATCCAGCAAAATCAGGATCGGCGATGTACTGCGCGCGAGCAACGCATCCTCGATGAAATTGGTCAGGCTCTCTTTGACGCCAAAAGTCGGATCCCAAAAATCTTTTGGCTGGTCGACTGTCCTGAAGTTTTTGGCGATTTTCCACGCCAGATGCTCAAGTAAATTCTCCAAACTGCCCAGGTGTTTCTTGTCGATCATCTGAAAATCAATGTAGCAGGAAGAGATGCCGCTTTTTGCCGCCGTTGCTTTGGCGCGCGCCAGCAGCGAGCTCTTGCCCATCTGGCGCGGCGCTTTGATGATGACCGTGCAGCCGCGTTGCGCGACGCGCGATTCCACTTCATCATCGGATTGACGCCTGATATAAAAAGGCGAGTCCAGTTTCATGGTGCCGCTCTCCAGCTCCACATACGGAAATCTGGGATCCGCTGCCGGCAACGGCATGCCGCTGCCCTCGGTTGCATTGTACAGCTCTTGAACAGCGGATGCGGAAGCTTTTTCCTCTTCCATTTTGCCGTCCCTGGGCAACGTCAGGCGCTCTTCAATCGCCGCGAGAATCTGCGCGCTGATCTTGTCATAGCTCTCGCCGCTTTTCCACGAGGCGTATTGAATGCGGTCGAGATAAGCGCCCAGATCATAAGGGAGCTCGCCGGCGAAATCGACGCGGATCGGCAGTATGGTCATCGGTCGTTTGGGTTTTTGCGACAGTTGGTGCGCCAGTTTCACCTCCTGCCGCACCATCTCGCTTTTGATCGATTCTCCGGAAAGCAGCACAATGAAAAATTCAGCCGCCCGGATCTGCTTGTCGATGGCCTCTGTCCATCGGACGCCGACGAGCAGCTGATTGTCGATAAAAACCTCATGCTGCTTGTCGCTGAGAAACTGCGTCAAATGGACGGCCAGTCCTTCATCCGGCTTGACATGGCGGTAACTGACAAAACATCTGCTCATCATCACTCCCTTTCAAGCGATAATCTGTAATACAAATCAGCAACATCTTGATTTTTTAGCAAAGTTTTAAAGCCAACCGCTGAGGGCGCCGAGATTCGCAGAGATATTGCCCGATTTCGCTTCTATTCCTCTGTGATTCTCGGCACCCTCATCGTTTTAGATGTTTTTGGTTGCGGCCAAAGGCCGCGCCAAGGTAAGTTATTAGCAAAGATTACCATTCAGCACAAGGAGAATATGACACAAAGGGCCTTTGCAATTTCAGGATATCAGCAGCAAGGCGTGAAGAGGCGATCCCGCACGGCATCACCGCAGTGTGGGATCGCTCCGCTCAGGTCCTGGCCTTGCGCAATTTCACCTTCAGGTGATGAATCTCGCGGCGCACCGTTTTCAATTTATCCTTGTCCTTGGCCTCGATCGCCGCGTCGCGCTCTTTTTTGAGGGCGCGGATTTGCCCCTTGATTTGCGTCTTGTTCAGACCCACGACTTCATGGTGCGCGTGATCTTCGATGCCCAGCGCGTGACAGAGCGCGGGCACGAGCTGTTCTTTGTGCATGGTCGAGAATCCCTGCAGCGCTGCGTGCTCCAGGGTCTGCGCGATGGTGCGAAGATCGGCCACTCTCATTTTGTGCAGCTGTTCCCATGTGTAATCCATAAATCCTCCGCTATGACTGTGAATGTCTGCAAGATCAATTGTCAACCCGGCAAGTTATTTACTGTAAATGTAAACAAAACTGGTAATAATGCAATCATTTTTAAAATGAACCTGATTATCCTTGGTGCTATCGTGACTCTACTACAAATCTGCAACATCGCGAAAATTTTGTGAAACCGCCGAGACCGCAAAGAAGCGCCGAGGTACATTATTGTTACATTTTTTGGTTGCGGCCAAAGGCCGCGCCAAGTTGATCTTTTATCGACTTTGCCAAAGGCTGACGTTTTACAAAAAATTTCATTTTATTCTTGCATTTTTAAAATTTTAATAGTAATTTTTTGTCAACAATTGTAAGTACATGTCTTTTCGTTAGTCTGTTTCCGGATATAGGTATTACGAGCTCATTTTAAATCGCGAAAAATAGTGCAAAGTGCCCATGCTATTTAACGCGATTTTTTTTTGTCCCGACAGGCCGAAATTGCAGATGTACTGTGGAGTGAGTTTTTAAAAAGGATTTGACTATGGAAACTGGAACAGTCAAGTGGTTCAACAGTCAAAAGGGCTATGGATTCATCACCAGAGACAGCGGCGATGATGTGTTCGTTCACTTTAAAGCCATCCAGGGCGAGGGGTACAAGACACTGGAAGAGGGCGACAAGGTGCAGTTTGAAGTCGGCGAGAGCCCAAAAGGACTGCAAGCCGTCAACGTGTCCAAGGTCTGATCGTCTACAATCCCCCCGGCGAAACGCCGGGGGGTGCTATCCCGCCTGTCTATTTCACGCTGAATTTATACACAGTGGTCGTCTTGTACGTCTCGCCCGGCTGCAGTACGACCGGAGGAAACTCGGGACGATTCGGCGAATCCGGAAAGTGCTGGGTTTCGAGACAAAAGCCGTGTCTTTTGTGATAGACGGCGCCGTTCTTGCCGGTGATCGAACCGTCGAGAAAATTGCCGGTGTAGAATTGCACGCCCGGCTCGGTGGTATAGACCTGCAGCACCCTTCCCGTGGTCTCTTCCTCTACGGTGCAGACCAGACGTAGCTCGCCCGCCGCCCCATTCAGCACAAAGTTATGATCATAGCCGCCGCCGTGCCGCAGCTGCGCGTGGTCAGCGTCAATGCGCGCACCAATGGCGGTCGGTTGGCGAAAATCAAACGGCGTCCCCTCCACCGGCGCCAGCTCGCCGGTCGGGATCAACCCGGCGTCGACGGGTGTGTAGCGCTCGGCCTCGATCTGCACGAGGTGATCGAGGATGGGCGAAGCGCCGCCGTCCTTGAGATTAAAGTAGGTGTGATTCGTCAAATTGCACACGGTCGGTTTGTCCGTCGTGGCGACATAATCGATTTTCAGCTCGTTTTCGTTGGTGAGTGCATAGGTCACCGTCACATCCAGGGTGCCGGGATATCCCTCTTCCCCATCCGGACTGCTGTAGCTCAATGTGAGCAGCGCCCGATCTTCTGCGGTCGATGGCGTCGCCGCCCAGACGACCTTGTCAAATCCTTTTGTGCCGCCGTGCAGATGGTTCGGGCCGTTGTTCTGCACCAGAGCATAGGTCTCGTCGTTGAGAGTGAATGCAGCGCCGGCGATGCGATTGCCATAACGGCCGACGATGGCGCCAAAATAGGGCGATGCCTGCAGATAGCCGTCCAGGTGGTCATAGCCCAAAACGACATCGCCCAACTGCCCGTTCGCATCCGGGGCATAGAGATGGGTGATGATGCCGCCATAATTAGAGATCTTGACCTGCATGCCATTGGCGTTCGTGAGGGTGTAGAGATTGACAACGGCGTCCGGCAGGGCGCCAAACTCTTCGCTAGTGACCGACAGTTCGGGCTGTGAGGTCGTGCAGCGCCACAAAGCAGTGGACAACACGAGGATCAAAACAACGGGGTAACTTTTCATGCTCGCTCCTTTTTTGAATCCGACGCGTCTCTGGTCTGCCAGAAGCGCCGACAGTTGAATGGCAGCAGCAAATAGAGCACCGCTGCCCGGCCAATCCAATCACAGAAATATAGCTTTTTTTCATGAAAATACAAACAGACCATTTCATTTCCTCCTCATGGTGCGATGAAAAAAAATGTGAAATAAAAGTATCAGCCGCTGTTGTTGAAAGGGTTACATGGGACAGTGGCCAGAGTATGCACATTTGATTTTGCAAAGCAAAAGTTGAGCACTTTGTGCGTGGTTGACACAGAATAGCACCTGCGCCTTCTTGCGGTTCCGGTTACACCTGCTTCATATGACACAGTGCGATATTTACGGCTGATCTGTGCGAACCACGGCTGAACGGGAACGGTTTAGCATGATGGATGCGATAGCTGTCATATTGGGTGGAGGACGCGGGACGCGGCTCTATCCCCTGACCAAGTACAGGGCCAAGCCGGCCGTGCCGATCGCCGGCCTCTACCGTTTGATTGATATACCGATCAGCAACTGCATCAATTCCGAAATCACCAGGATATTCATCCTCACGCAGTACAATTCCATGCAACTGAACCGGCACATCAATTTAGCCTATCACACCAACGGTTTTTCACAAATATCGATCGAAGCGCTGCCGGCGCAACAGACGCCCGAGAGCAGCGACTGGTTTCAGGGCACCGCCGATGCGGTGCGCCATTACGTC
>JAFGJB010000116.1 GCA_016929295.1 Candidatus Zhuqueibacterota bacterium
AATGTCCTTGAACAGCGGATAGCGCAGCCGATTCGACAAAAAGACGCTGAGAGATTTTTGCGGGTAATAGATGGCCGAGCGGCCGAATAGACGGATGGCAGCCTCATCGGCAAAAGCGAGTTGGCCATCCATCTCAAAAAATTCAATAACAGCCGGACGTTCCCATAGCTTGCGCTCGTTAACATTCTCATCCACATATATGCCATCATCGTCATCCCAGAGGAAATCGGGATCGGTGGTCAGCGAAAAGGTCGGCAAGGTCACGTTCTCGTCGATGAAGAATGTGCGCGTCGTCGTCGGGCCAGGCAGGAGATTCGTTGCAAACGATCTGGCTTTCAGGACAGTTGTCGACGTGAAGTTCAGGGGTGAGGCATATTCGCGAGAGGTACGCGTCGGCGTCGAGCCATCTGTTGTGTAGCGAATCGCGCCTGGCGCGGACATGGTGACGCGGATCGAATTGGCGTAAAATCCGGAGGGCGTATTCACCTCCACAGAGCCGGATTGCTGCGACGTTGGCAGGCCGGCCGTCGAATTCGCTCCGCCGGGCGTCGGCTGTTCATAGAAAAGCATGATCGTCGGATTGTCGATACGGCGCCCATAGGAAATATCCGATTCCTGTTTGCCAAAAGAGAGCGAGTCTATGACGGCGCCACCCTCTGCGTACAGGCCGACGAACTCGCCAGCATTGCTGAGCTTGAAATTGGTGTGGCGTCCCGTATCCATGCCGTCCGCCCAAAAGAGCAGGTAGCCCTTTGCCGGCACAATAGCTTCGCGTGAGACGAGCCATTTCTTAGGCTGATTATGATTGTCAGTCAAATAGCTGCCTTGCAGATCAACGGCTGTCGTGCCGGAATTATAAATCTCAATCCAGTCAACGAATTGATTATAATCGGGATCCAGCGTTAATGAGTGACTCGACGCCAGAATTTCATTGATAACAATTGTGTCGTTTGCTCGAGTTGCTGCGTAAGCCGGTTGCCAATAAAAGTTCACAAACAGCCCAGTCAATATGATTATGTATATGATGCCATATTTTTTCATGCCATATCCTTTTTCACGTCGAATCGCTTTTTTCCATCTTTTCATTAAAAGCCTATTATCATCGACAGCGGAGTAAAAACATTTTTGTTCATCAAATCGGCTACAAGAGTTATGCCTTCCACCTGCTTTTTTGGGGGGATTTATAACATCTTTGCCATTGAGAGATCAATCATTCCTAAAAGCTGGGTGGTTGGATAAAAATTGCGGATCAATCTCATACATGATGTTTTTTTATTCCCCTCAGTGACTGTATCTATTCCTCGCCTTCGTCTTCTTCACCTTCGTTAGACGCTTCAGCATGGATTATGTTCCCTTGCGCATCCAGCACCACTTCGACATCTTGATCTCCATCTTCTAGGGACACCTCATATTGAATGGTGCTGCCTTTGGTCAATTTTTCGGCCTTTTCGACTTTGGCATCCGGGTATTTTTCGGTCACAGCCTTTTTGACGGCTGCCGGCAGTTCTCCAAAAGGCATGGCTTCTTCAAGCTCAATGAGAGTGCCGTCGGCGGCGTACAAAATATCTCGTTTTTGTTTTCCGTCCTCGCTTTCGATTTCGTAGACAACCTGGCCGTCTTCCTCCTCCTTCGCCGCTTCCTTAATTTTTGCATTCGGATAAGCCTTTTGAAAGGCAGATAGTACGGGCGCCGGTAAATCGCTGACATGAATGGATTCCTCAGCGGGCAATCCCACTATAAATAAAAAAGCCAGCGCCGTCAGGCAAAACAAGAACCTTTTCATAAAAGCCTCCTTCATCTTTATTGGTGATATTCATTCGCGTAAAGCAGAAAATTAGCTTTACTTTAGACGAGAAATATAGTTGATCAAGATGAAATCACGATGAAAAAATGGCGGGAAAGTGATTTTTTTGGCTCTATAATGTTTTGAGTGGTTTAATAAATTATGGTCCCCTCGATTCGTTATCGAACCTGTTTGTCTATCTAAGCGGCAGTTCCACCGAAAATGTTGAACCCCTGCCAGAAGCACTATCGACGATAACGCTGCCTTTATGCAGCGCCACCAGCTCCTGCACGATGGCCAGACCTAGGCCGCTGCCCGGGGCTTTGGCACGCGTTTCATCGGAACGATAAAATCTCTTAAAAATGTGCGGCAAATCTTTTACAGCAATGCCAACGCCGCTGTCCTTTATGTGAAAACCCACTCGGGAATTATTGCCGGCTTCCAGAATAACAGAAACAGTCCCGGACAAGGGCGTGTATTTGACGGCGTTGTCCAGCAAATTCAGGCACACACGTTTTAGTTTTTCCTTGTCCGCCATCATTTCGACCGCTTCTTCAATTTGAAGATCAAGGCGTATCCCCTTTTTTGCTGCGCTCGGCTGCATCGCATGCACGCAATCGATCAACAGCTCGTCCAACCGCAACAGCTCTTTTTGCAGCGAAAGCTGGACAGCATCAACTTTTGATAGCAGCAGCAATGAGGTTGTGAGTTGTGTCAGTCCCTCAATTTCAGCAAGAGCCGTTTTTATATTATCGTTAGCCGTAGGGTCATTTAATTTTTTCAGCGCCAGTTCAAGTTCGGTCTGGATAATCGTCAAGGGTGTGCGCAGCTCGTGCGAGGCGGAAGCGACAAATTGTTTTTGGCTTTTATAAGCCGATTCGATACGAGCGATCATGTTATTGAGCGTTTGGCCCAGTTCGTACACCTCGTCTTTTACTTTCGGCAAATCAAGCCGCGTCTCCAGATTTTGAAGTGATATCGCATTGGCGCCGACCGTCATTTTGGCTATGGGTCGAAATGCGGCCCCGGAGATCACATAGGCAGAAAAACCAGTCACCACAAACGCCAGAGGCACGATCACGATGAACAGCGTAAATAGCCGGTTCAAATCCGCATTCACATCGCGCAGGGAAGCCAAAACCTGCAATGTATAAAAGGTGTCTTTTTTGGCTTCTACGGGTCCGGCAACGCAGCGGAAATGCTCGCGGCCGATGTGAACATCATAAAAATGCTGCTGTTTCGATGCATCCGCATTTTTCCTTATGGATGGCCAATGATCGAATGGCCGATCGGCATAAAACTCTTGCCCGTCCGACTGCACAAGGCGGATATTGACATCAAGCAATCCTTCCCGCGGCATGGCGCGGATCTCAGCAATATCAAGCTCCTCCTCATCGATCACTTGCTCTTCAATTTCAACTTTTATCATTTTGGCAAAATTTCGCAGTCGGGTGTCAAACTTTTGATAATTGTTAATGCGAGTTGTCGCATAGATAACAGCTAACAGAACGATCAACAGAGCGCCGAAAAAAAACGTATAAGCTGCTATTATTTTTGTCTTGATCGAAAACAATCAAAATCCTTCATCAGAAAATAAATAACCGGCACCGCGGACCGTGTGGATCAACGGCTTATCAAAGCATTTGTCGATTTTTTGCCGAAGAAATTTAACAAACGCCTCGATGACGTTGCTTCGGGGATCAAAGTTAATATCCCAGAGATGTTCGGAAATGGCCTGGCGTGACAGGATTTTTCCAGCATGCATCATAAACAATTCCAGTAACGCGAATTCTTTTGCACTCAGAGCAATCTCGTGCCCATCGCGATAGGCTTTATGCGTCGCCACGTCCAGGATCACGCCAAATTTTTCCACCCTCGTACTGCGAACATCCGTGCCACGGCGAATGAGCGACCGCAGCCGCGCCAATAATTCGCCGAAATGAAAGGGCTTGACGAGATAATCATCTGCACCTTCATCAAGACCGCGGATTTTGTCATTCACATCGTCCAGAGCAGTGAGCATGAGAATCGGCGTTAAAACGCCGGCTGCCCGTATTTGAGCACAGGTCTGCCAGCCGTCTTGTTTCGGCAGCATGATGTCAAGGATGATGGCATCATAATTGTTCGTCTGCGCAAACTCTTCCCCTATAAGACCATCCGATGCCACATCCACGGCATAGCCTTCGTCGCGCAAGCCCTTGCTCACCGCAGCGGCTATTTTTTTGTCATCTTCAATGAGGAGAATTCGCATAAAACTTTTTTTTACGATGCGTTAAAATTTCCAGTTTTTTTCATCCTTATTTCAGTTTATTTGTATATCTTGGATCGATTCACTCGTGGCTATCCCGCAAATAATTCACTTTTTGTACAGGCAATATAAAGGAGTCAAAAATGAAAATACAAGCCTTTTTTTGGTTTTATAAAAGGAGCCATCCTTTTGTGCTTTGCTGTCCCTGTTTTTGCCCAAGAGGTAATACCAACATATCTCATAGAGGGCTGGAATCGTTGTCGAGAACTGTACCAATGAACCCATGCAAGGCGCCAATGTTCGGTTATTCAATGTCGCGGATAGCTCTCAGGTCGCCGGCACGACGACCGACATAAACGATTATATTGAATTCTTCAATCTGGTCTATTTCATAGAAAGGAAAATTGGCAGATAGTCTACATTTCACGAGCTCGAATTTGATTGTGTAGCTGGGAGGAAACAATGTTTATAAGACAGGAATTGTATAAATGAATGAGTGGATCATTCCGATTCTCAAATCTGCGACCGCTACTTTTATCAATCTGATTCCCTATGTTGTGGCAGGTGTTATCTTGTCAGAAACTCTTAAATACATCGCATGGGGTAAACTGTTGACACAATACACTGGTAAGGCGCCAAAACGTACGGTGTTTTGGGCTGTCGGAATTGGCATAGTTTCACCCATGTGCACGTATGGCAGTTTGCCAATTGTTCTAACACTGTTCGGCATGGATTTTCCAGTACCAGCACTTTTGGCTTTTCTGATAGCATCTTCGCTGATGAATCCTCAATTGTTCCTGCTTACCTGGGGTGGAATCAGCCCAATGATGGCTGTCGCACGACTAGCAGCCGTGACGCTTTTTTCCTTGATCTTCGGATTGGGACTTGAGAGAGTTAATCCACGCTTGATCGTGAATCCAGGACTGCAACAAGACAATCAATCGTCGTCGCCGGATCAGAAACCATTTCTTTGGAGTAATTTTCTAAAAAGCAGCTTTCGTACTTTGCAATTTGTTGGATTCTACATCGTCCTTGGCGTGATACTCGGAGCTGTAGTTGAAGTAGTAGTTCCCATGAACTGGTTGATTTGCCTGTTCAGAGAACCGGAATGGTTGGGTATTTTTATAAGTGCATTGTTGGGGATTCCACTTTATGCTTGCGGCGGCGGTACAATTCCACTGATTGACGTGATGCTTGATAAAGGAATGAGTGCAGGTGCAGCCCTGGCATTCTTTATTGTAGGTCCTGCCACGCGGATTACACCGCTGGTCGCGTTGGCGACGATTATGCGTCCCCGATTTATTGGACTCATGATTCTATCTATATTCCTATATGCCATTGTCATAGGGATATGTATCAATTATTTTATTTAAAAACAAAAAAATGGAGGTGATTTATGACACTATCTAAGAAAAAGCAAGGATTACTCATACTGACTTGTATTGCATTATTAGGATTCAAATTTCTAAAAATCGATTTTGATCCCCCCGATATGGAACCCTGGAACACGGAATTAGATGGACAATTTGTCACACCGGTTTCTACTGTGGCTTTGTACAGATCAGAAAAGAGTAAAGCGGAAGAGATCGATTACGATGAAATTAACACCCTTGTCACTCAAGCCATTGAGGCTGCAGGCGGTCTTGAGTCCATCGTCTCTGACGGAGATTCTGTGATTCTTAAACCCAATCTTGTCGGCGCCGGCGGCAGAAGGCCTGAAGTTAATGGCGTAACCACAGACAACCGTGTTGTTCGTGCTGTATCCGAGATTGTACGTGAGTTGAATCCGAGTGGCTGGATCGGCGTTCTTGAAGGCTCTGCGCCCGGCGACAATCAACATACGGCAGATATGTTCAAGCTTTATGATTACAATAAAGCAACCCTGCCGCAAGTCGATGATATTATTTGCCTGGAGGACGTTTGCGGGAGTACAAAGGACTATGATTCTGATGAGCTCGTGGCTGCTACGCTGCCGGCTGGAAAAGGCCTTTACCCCAATAGTAAAAAACCAAACAATTCTGACGAACTTTATTATGCCAAACTATTTTACAATGCAGATGTGATTATTTCAATTCCTGTACTTAAGAATCATGAGTCCGCAGCCTTGACATGCAGTATCAAAAATACCAGTATTGGCATGACGCCAATATCCATTTACTCGAAAAGTCAGTATGATATCCCCAATTTACGCTTTGAAATCGAGCACGCCTACCCTTATATGCATTACTGGTTGCATGATTACTTCATGGCCCGACCCACAGATTTTGTCATTGTAGACGGCCTTCAAGGACTGCAATACGGCCCCGGCAGCAGTGATCCGAACAACCGAATGAATATGCGTCTCATTATGGCAGGAAAGGATCTTGTTTCGGTGGATGCCATAGCAGCGTACATCATCGGCATGGATGCTGAAATCATTGACTACCTCGTCTATCTGCATAATGACAAAGTGGGTTGTGTGGATCAGAGATTGATTCGTGTGGAAGGCAATGTGTCTGTTTCCGATGTCAAAAAGAAATTCAAACATAATGATCAGCGTACAATTGATCGCATGGTCTCTGATTTTACACCACCGACTGTATCTATCAATTCTGCCATTGTGAACGGGAATACACTGAGCCTTTCTCTGGATACATCGGATGAGACGAAGCTCGTCGAAATTATTGTTGATGGTAAAAAGCTCGCTCAAAATGTTATTTCAAATTTTGATGCTATCCAAATTACGAGCAACGACGTCGCAAACGTGGGGCAGGAAATAAAAGTCATTGCCTATGATCAGTATCGTAACTCAGCTTTTACGACCACAACCGCGACAAGTGTAGCGGAATCAATTCCCAATTTAGCGACAAAATACGAATTGCTACCCAATTTCCCCAATCCGTTCAATCCTGAAACTGAAATCAGTTACACTTTGCCTGAAATCGCTCAGGTAACAGTGACGGTGCATTCCCTGAGAGGAGAGCGGATTCGAGTGCTCGAAAGTGCGCTGAAAAATGCAGGACAACATCACATACGATGGGATGGAGCCGATTCCCACGGACAACCGGCAGCGAGCGGAATCTATCTGTACCGCCTAGAAGCTGTATCCGGAACGGAGCGATTTGTCATATCAGCGAAAATGACGCTGATACGATGATAAAACGATAACAAGGAATATGCTGATGAAAAGACGAGAATTTTCCAAACTTTTGCTTGCATTGGGAGTCGGTGCAAAAACAACCTTTGCCGGTCAATCAATCGCAGATGCCGAAACCTATGAGGAACCTGCCAAGAAGTTGCCTGTTCGCCATTTTGATGTCGTTATTGCTGGTGGCGGCACGGCAGGCCTTTTTGCGGCCATCGCGGCGGGTCGACAGGGCGCCAAAACCATGCTGATCGAATCCAAAGGGTACTGCGGTGGCATTGCAGTAGAAGGAGGAACTGCGATTCACAGTTTTTATAATCTCTACACCGCTTTTGAAGGATGCAAAAAAATCAAGGCCGTCCAGGGAATTCCAGAGGAGTTTATGGACAAGTTGACGGCGATGGGAGGCTGTACCGGCTATCCGGAAATGGAGACCGCTCGCGATTATGATTCCGTGTGCACGGCGATAGATACCGAGCTTTACAAAATTCTTGCTTTTCGCATGTTGGAGCAAGCCGGCGTCTTTGTCGCCGTCAACACACTCTTAACCAGCGCCATCGTGCACAACGCCCGCATCCAGGGGGTGATCACCGAAAGCCGCTCCGGTCGCGAGGTGATTATGGCGAACAGTTTCGTCGATTGCACCGGCTATGGGGACCTGTGCGCTCACGCCGGCGCCGAGTTCACTGTTCCCAATGACTATGACAGCTGCAACAGCTTTGGGCTTGCCAATGCTTCGATCGATGATTATTATAAATTTCTCAAATCTCACAATGCGGTCGGACAAATGTGCCGGGGACCCAGAAGCGGCGAAGAAAACAAATTTGTCCGCATGGGTGCGGAGCAACTCGATATCCCGGAATTGCAGGCCGAAGCAAACAAGATCGGCATGTCCATGATAACGACCACCGTACATGACAATTATTTGATGTATATCAAATGCAATTATAAAATCCCGGGCACTGTCCTCAATCGCGATGATGTTGCCAGAGCAGAGATCGAAATTCGCAACCGCATGGCCCGGGCTGCTGAGCTTTTTCGTGAATATGTGCCCGGTTTTGAAAAAGCCTTCATTGCGCGCACCAGCCCATCTTTGTGCATCAGACGCGGTCGACAGATCATCTGTGATTATGACATCACCCACGAGGATGTCATCGATGGAAGGCACTTTGATGACGACACATTTGTCTATGGCTTTCACGACTGGGCGCCGCGCTACCAGATCAAAGAAGGCGGCACCTATGGCATCCCTTATCGAGCTCTTTGCGTGCAGGACATAGAAAATCTCTATGCAGCCGGAATGATGATCACCTCCGACCACCGGGCACATATGTCCACGCGCAACACTGTGAGTTGTATGGGTCAGGGACAGGCGGCCGGCACCGCGGCAGCTCTTTGCGCCATAAAGAACTGTGGTACTCGTGACCTTAAATATTTAGATTTGAAAAGAGAACTTTTAAAAGCGCGCGTTTACTTTGAAAGTTAAGGACTAATAAACGTGGTTAATAATCCAGGTTAACTCTCAGCAAAGGATGCGCCACATGAAAAAATCTCCCGCCCTCCCTCTCATATTTCTAGTCAGTTGTTTTGTCACGCACGGCATTGGCATCGCCAGAGTGACATTACCCGCAATCTTCAACGACCATATGGTGCTGCAGCAAAACTCCGAATTAACCCTATGGGGCTGGGCCAAGCCACGCGAAAAAGTGACAATCATCAGCAGTTGGAATCCAACGCCCATTGTCGCCACGGCAAACAATCATGCCGACTGGAGTGCCAAGCTCAGCACGCCAACTGCCGGCGGGCCGCACACGTTGACAATCATCGGCAGCAACACCATTGTTCTGCAGGACATTCTCATCGGCGAAGTGTGGCTCTGTTCCGGGCAGTCGAACATGGAATGGTCGGCGCGCGCCGGCATTGACAATGGCACGGAAGAAGTGCTGGCGGCTGACTACCCTGCTATCCGCCTCTTCCAAGTGACGCAACAATCCGCCGCTACGCCGCAACTGGATTGTAACGGAGAATGGATCGTCTGCTCGCCGCAGACCATGATCGATTTCAGCGCCATCGGTTACTTTTTCGGCCGGGAATTATGTGCCAAACTGAATGTGCCGATCGGCCTCATCAACAGCAGCTGGGGCGGCACACCGGCGGAGACGTGGATGAATCCGCAGGTAATAGAAGCAAATCCAGAACTGAAAGCTGCGGCGGCGAAAATAGGCGAGATGCCGTGGTGCCCGGAAAAACCAGGAGAGGCCTATTACGCCATGATCAAACCTCTGATCCCATTCCCGATCGCCGGCGTCATCTGGTACCAGGGCGAATCGAATACAGAAACCGCCGATTCCTACGACATACTCCTGACCACCCTCATTCGTAGCTGGCGCGATGAGTGGGGGGTCGATTTCCCATTTTATTATGTGCAAATTGCTCCCTACAAATACGGCGCGCCCGAGATCGGCGTCAAGCTACGCGAGGCGCAGCGAAAAAGTCTGACTGTGCCGAACACTGGCATGGTCGTCGTCAGTGACATCGGCAATATCAACGATATTCATCCGAGAAACAAAAAAGATGTTGGCATCCGACTGGCCAACTGGGCGCTGGCGAAAACGTATGGCGTGCAAGGAGTGCCCTATTCCGGTCCACTCTATCGCGATATGAAAATTGAGAGAAATAAAATCCGCCTCTTTTTTGACCATGCTGAAAGCGGCCTCGTCTGCCGCGGTGATGAGCTCACCCATTTTGAGATTGCCGGCGAAAATGGCAATTTTGTCACCGCCGAGGCGAAAATTGATGGGCAGACCGTGCTGGTGCAATCCCGATCGGTGAACAAGCCGGTGGCCGTCCGCTTTGCGTGGGATAACATTGCCGAGCCGAATCTGTTCAACGGCGATGGCCTGCCGGCGTCCTGTTTTCGAACAGATGATTAGCATATTACTCTGTACAATTCAGAAAGAGGAAAACCGTCGTGAAACATCTCAAACAATCAACGACTTTTATCCTATTGGTCGGGAGCTTGCTTTTTCTTGGCTGCGCCGCACATTCACCATTTGATCGTAACTATGTATCGGACTCTATCCAGAGTCGCGCCGGCTTTGAATTAGTATCGGTTGCCGACTCGTCACTGTTGCCGCCGGATGTTGATCTATCGGATGGTGTTTCCGAGGACGAAGCGATCGCTCTGGCGCTTTGGAATAATCCACAATTTTTATCCGACTTGACTGAATTGGGTTACGCCCGCGCCGATTTAATTCAGGCCGGCATGCTCCTCAATCCGGCACTATCTTATCTTTTTCCCATTGGTCCGAAACAAATGGAGTATTCGATCGGCTTACCGATAGAGTTCTTCTGGCAGCGACCCTCTCGTGTGGCCATCTCCAAACTCAATGCAGAACAGATCGCTGAGAGTCTGGTTCAGAATGGTCTGAGCTTGATCCGCGATGTCCGGATTTCTTATGCGACACTGCAGCAGAAACGGCTACAGGCGCGCATCGTAGCGGAGGAGGCCGCCTTGCAGGATGAGATCGCGGTCATTGCGGCGGCTCGATTGCGGGCAGGTGATATCAGTGAATTGGAGGAATCGGCTTTCCGTTTGCTTGCCGCTCAGATGCATGAAAAAAATATCCACTTTGCTCAGGACGCTGATCTCGAGGAGATTCAGCTTCACCGCCTAGTGGGATTGTTCGGCGATAGCATCACCTTCAATTTCCAAATACCGGTGCATCTTTTTTCTCCGATTAAAAACGTTGATGATCTACTCCTTGGCGCTCTGGCTGCCCGCCCGGACCTGCGTGCAGCGGAGCTCGGCATCGAAGTGGCCGGGAATAAGTTGGGCTGGGAGCAGTCAAAAATATTCAGCCTCACGGCTGTTCTCGATGCCAATGGCGCCGGCAAGGAAGGCTTTGAGATGGGTCCAGGACTGCAAGCTGAGTTGCCCATCTTTAACTGGAACAATGGCAATCGCGCTCGAGCCAAAGCTGAAATGGAGCGGGCGGCAAAAAATTATCTGATCGTCAAACAAAATATTATCGTTCAGGTGCGACAAGCAATCATTGATTATGAAGCTGCACAAAGCAGATTGAATGTCCTGCAACAAGATATTTTGCCTTCGGCTATGAAAGCAGCGGCGAGCGCTGAAAAATCGTATCACATCGGCGCATCGTCCTACATTGAATTTCTAACATTCAAACAGCAACTATTGGATGCCAAGCTGCGCGCCGCCGAAGCCGAGGCGCAAGTAAGGACGAGTCTTGCGGCGCTGCAATATAGCGTCGGCACTTTTGTCCGGACGGAAGAATAATACGAACAGGACAGTGTGAAGCGTTCTATCCCTTACAGGAGAAAAAAATGGACTCGCATTTCAAATATCGTCATGGTTTCATGTTTGTGATCATGCTGATGATCATAATTATTTTCAGTTCGTGCGGGAAAAAGGAATCAGCGGCCAAAGTCGCACCCGCTCATATTGAAAATCCGGCCAAGGAAAACGAGCTGACAACCATTACTCTTACTGAAAAGGCCAAAGAGCGCCTTGGCATTCAGACAACGATGGTTGCGTCAAAAATTACGACGGACGTGCTGAAAGTTGGCGGCGAAATTATAGCGGTCCCGGGACATGAAGCGCGACTCTCCGCACCGGTTGCCGGCATCATTCTGCACGCACGCAATGGTTCAGTGCAGGCCGGGGCCTCAGTGAAAAAAGGACAGGAAGTGATGCGCCTGCTTGTGCTGCCGTCTGGCAGCGACATGTTGAGCGCACAGGAAGAAGTCGTTCTCCGGCAAGTCGAATACGATGTGGCGCTGACCCAGGCACAACGAGCCGAACAACTGCTGAGCGAAAAAGCCATCAGCGAAAAGGCATTGCAGGAAGCACAGGCGTCGCTCACCGCCGCACGTACGGCTGTCGATGCGGCAAAAGCACGCGCCAACCTTTTGAACAGTGCTGATCTCGAATCCATTGAAGCGAATTTGACGACGCTGATATTAGAATCGCCGATCGATGGTACACTGCTGCGCGTGCTAGTGGCGCATGGCCAAACCGTGGCATCGGCGGCGCCGCTTTTCGAAGTGGTCGATCAAAATCCTGTGTGGATTCGTGTGGTCGCGTACATAGGAGATTTGCCAAAAATTGATAGAAAGAAAGACGCCTACGTCTTATCCCTCGGTGGTACCTCGACCCTCCGTAAAGATGTTAAACCGGTTCAGGGACCGCCGCTCAGCAATCCGGGCAACGCATCAGCGGATTTGTATTACAAGCTTTATAACGAGACCGGAGATTTTCGCATCGGCCAAAAAGTTATGGTCTCTTTGCCCCTGATGTCATCACAAGAACACATGGTCGTCCCCTATTCCGCGATTTTGTACGATATGCATGGCGATGCCTGGCTTTATGTGCAGACCAATCCCGTGACTTTTATGCGGCGACGTGTACAGGTCAGTCACGTTGTCGATGATATAGCGGTGATCGCGCGCGGTGTGCAAGTCGGCAATGATGTTGTGACGACCGGCGCCATGGAATTGTTCGGCACCGAGTTTGGGGGTGGCAAATGATGAAATGGCTGGTATCGACGTCGCTGCGATTGCGCGTCACAGTGGTTGTGCTCACGTTCATCTTATTAGCGGCCGGTTTTCGAATCGTGAGCCAGACGCATTTTGATGTCTTTCCGGAATTCGCGCCGCCGCTGGTGGAAATCCAGACTGAAGCGCCGGGGCTCTCCAGCGCCGAAGTTGAAATTCTTGTGACAGTACCGATTGAAAATGCCTTGAACGGTGTCTCGTGGCTCGATAAGGTTCGTTCAAAATCAGTGCTTGGCCTGTCATCTGTCGTACTCTATTTTAGGGAAGGGACAGATCTTTTGCAGGCGCGACAAATTGTGCAGGAGCGTCTGTCGGAAATTTCTGGTCGATTGCCCACAGTCGCCAATCCACCGGTGATGCTGTCGCCACTCTCATCGACGAGCCGGATTTTGAAAATCGGCATATCATCCGACAAATTGTCGCAAATAGACATGACGACGATTGCCAAATGGACGATTCGTCCGCGTCTGATGGCCATTCAGGGTGTGGCCAACGTCGCTATTTGGGGACAGCGCGATCGGCAAATACAGGTATTGATTGATCCTGATCGATTGCAGGCACACGGTATCACAGCGGAGCAGGTCGTCACAGCGGCGCAAAATGCCGTAGCCATAGGCGGAGGCGGTTTCATTGATACGCCGAACCAGCGCCTCGCCATTTCATTTATTTCTCCCATCAAATCGGCGGAAGATTTGCAGCACATCCCGGTGGTTTATCGCGACGGCGTAGCGGTGGAGTTGGGACACGTCGCTGATCTTGTGGAAGGTTATCCAGCCCCCATCGGCAATGCCATCATCAATGACGGTCCCGGTCTGCTCCTCATTGTCGAGAAACAGCCGTGGGGCAATACGCTCGAGGTGACACGAAAAATCGAACAAGTTCTGGATGATTTACGTCCCGGATTGGCGGACCTGAACATTGACTCGACCATTTTTCGGCCCGCCACGTTTATAGAAATGTCGCTGCACAATCTCAATAGAGCTTTGCTCATCGGCTGCCTGCTGGTCATAGCGGTGTTGGCTTTCTTTTTGAACGATTGGCGCACCGCTCTCATCAGCGCGTTGGCCATACCGACGTCATTGATAATTGCGGCGTTGATCCTCAACTATCGCGGCGGCACGATCAACACCATGGTGCTGGCGGGATTGGTTATTGCGCTCGGCGAGCTGGTGGATGATGCCATCATCGATGTCGAAAACATCATGCGGCGTCTGCGCCTCAATCGCGCCGCCGGGCAGCCAGAGTCCACTTTTAAAGTGGTCCTCAAAGCGTCATTGGAGGTTCGCAGCGCCGTTGTATACGGCAGTTTCATTGTGGTGCTGGTGCTTTTGCCGGTTTTTTTTCTCCCGGGTCTGGCGGGCTCCTTTTTCCGACCGCTCGCCTTTTCCTATGTGCTGGCCATTTTATCGTCACTTTTTGTCGCGCTCACCCTCACGCCGGCGCTCTCGCTGATTCTTCTGCCAAAGGTCTCGACGCGCAAAGATTCCAAATTGTTGAGCTATCTGAAAGAAAAGTATGAGGGACTGCTCCACAAAATTCTAGCTCGGCCGAAACGACTATATATTATTTTTGTGGCAGTGCTGCTTTGCTCCCTGGCGATTCTGCCCTTTTTGGGCGAAGAGTTTCTACCGCACTTTAAAGAGTATGATTTTTTGATGCACTGGGTCGAAAAACCGGGGGCTTCCATCGAAGCCATGGATCGCATTACCATTCGGGTCAGCAAGGAGCTGCGCGCGATCACTGGCGTGCGCAATTTTGGCGCTCATATTGGTCGCGCTGAAGTAGCTGACGAAGTGGTAGGCCCAAACTTTACCGAGCTGTGGATCAGTTTGGATCCGAAGGTGAATTATGCAAAAACCGTCGCGACCATCCAGGATGTCGTTGACGGCTATCCCGGCCTCTATCGCGATCTCCTAACCTATTTGCGAGAGCGCATCAAAGAAGTGCTCACCGGCTCCAGTGCCACCCTCGTTGTGCGACTGTACGGCGAAAATCTCGATGTTCTGCGCGACAAAGCCGAAGAAGTCTATGAAACCATCGCGGATATCGACGGTGTTGTCGATCTGAAAATCCAGCCGCAGGTCCTGGTGCCACAGGTGGAAGTGCATGTACGTTCCGATAAAGCAGCCCAATTTGGCCTCACAGCCGGCGACATCCGCACAGCGATGAACCTCTATATGAAGGGATACAAAGTCGGTGAATTTTTTGAAAATCAGAATATATTTGATATCGTCGTATGGGGAGCACCCGCCGTGCGCACAGATTTGGAGAAGGTGCGCGCATTGAAAATCAGCACGCCGGGCGGGCTTGTGCCAGTGAGGGAAGTGGCGGATATTTACATTGCGCCGACGCCGAACCAAATCACCCGCGAATACGCCTCGCGTTATACCGAAGTCACCTGCAATGTACGCGGTCGCGATCTGGGTAGTGTTGCCAGAGATATCGAGGCTCGCGTCAAGACCATCCCCTTTGAACGCGGCTACCACCCAGAGATTCTCGGCGAATATGCAGCGCAACGCGCTGCCAAGAATAGAATTTTTCTCTTGTCGCTGGTGGCGTTGATGGGTATATTCCTCATCCTCTATTCCGATTTCGGCTCATCGCGCCTGGCCGGCCTCATCTTTCTCGGCTTGCCGTTCGCGCTCATTGGCGGAGTGCTCGGCGTGCTGGCGAATAAGGGCATTCTGTCGCTCGGCTCGCTCGTCGGCTTTGTCACGGTCATTGGCATTGCGGCACGCAATAGCATCATGCTCATCAGCCACTACCGGCATTTACAACTCGAAGAAAAGATGCCGTTTGGCCTGGAGCTTGTCATCCGCGGCGCCAAGGAACGACTTGCGCCCATTATGATGACAGCGCTGACCACGGCGCTGGCGCTGATGCCGATCATCCTGGCCGGGAATCGACCGGGTCAAGAGATCGAGCATCCGATGGCTTTGGTGATCTTGGGGGGACTGGTGACCTCAGCCCTGCTCAATCTGCTGGTCATGCCGGTGTTGTATTGGAGCTATGGTGATAAGATGCCATTTCAAAAAAAGGTAATATGAATGAAATGTAATCCACTAAAAACCAGCTTTTCTCTTTTACTATGTCTATTCTGTTTTCTCAGTCTGAACTGCAGCAATGAATCTAACCCAGCCAATGAAACGCAGCCTGAAAAATTTACCGGCATTTACACGGATGGCTCGCGACTGATGAGAGGATCGTGCGAATGGGAATTCCGCGGCACCAACAAGATGAGCGCCTGGGATAGCAATTACAGCGAGGTGGCGGCCTGGGGCATGGACATCAGCCGTGAGTGCATCGAT
>JAFGJB010000117.1 GCA_016929295.1 Candidatus Zhuqueibacterota bacterium
CGCGACAGCAAAAAGGCGGCAAACCGGATGATGCTGCAAGAGCTCGAAAATTTTCGCGCTCGCATCAACGACGCCGCTGATCCGCTGCAGACCGCGCTTCGACTGGCCATCGCCGGCAATGTGATCGACTATGGGCCGCAGCACCAGCTGGACCTGTGGGAGACGATCGAACGCGTCCTGCGGACGCCCCTGGCAGTGGACGATTCTGAAGCGCTGCGAAGAGAGTTGTCCGCGAGCAAACAGCTTTTATACATCGGCGACAACTGCGGCGAGATTGTGCTGGACAGGCTGCTACTGGAAACCATCGCGCATCCAAATGTCTGGTTCGCGGTTCGCGGCGGCCCGGCCCTCAATGATGCGACGCTCGAGGATGCGCTGACCGTCGGCATCGATCAGCTCGCCCGCGTCATCACCACGGGCGACGACGCGCCGGGCGCGGTCTGGGAGACCGCCTCGTCGGAATTCAAAGATGTTTTCCAGGCCTCCGATGTGGTCATCGCCAAAGGCCAGGGTAATCTGGAGAGTCTGATGGACGTCAAGCACAATATCTACTATCTGCTCGTCGCCAAATGCGAGCTGATCGCCGCTCGAGTGGGCGCGCAAAGAGGAGACTTTATCCTGCGCCACGGGCCGAAATTACGCCGCACCGGTTAGCTGAGAGATTTTATTTTGGGGGTAAAACGTCAATTGCGGGTGCTCAATCGTAATGAGGGATGAAGCACTCCGCTTTTACATCGATCTCGTCGTCGATTCCAATCCCGCGAGTTCTTCAGCTCTAAAATATAACCGCCGAGTACGCCGAAAAGCGCAGAGGAAAACGAGGTGCTTTGTTTCTACTGTGGTGTATGCACTCATTTTCACGAATTCAAAAATGATTAATTTTTTAATTCGTGTTCATTCGTGCATCATTCGTGAGAATATTCGTGTTCTCTTTTTTGGGTTGCGGTCAAAGGCCGCGCCAAGTTGATCTTGCCCGCATTACCAGAAACTGACCTTTACGATTTTCGCACTTTTTTTCTTGCTTTGAATGCGCTTTTTTTACATATTGAACTCGATTGTCGTTTGACCAACTGTGAGGTAAGTTGCATGAACAAGACCACAAAGACAATGACGAGGAAGCGGCAAAAGATTGATCCGGAAAAACTGGCAGAAGAGATACGGGAACGGGCGCACGAGATCTACCTTGCCAGAGGGGATCAGGAAGGCGACGCCTTGTCCGATTGGCTGCAGGCAGAGCAGGAGATAAAAGAGAAATACAACCTGCCGTAGTCCATCTTTTTCAGATTCTTACAGGATGTCAGATCAGGTAAAAACCAGAAGTAATCCCACACAGCGACATCTCTGTGCGGATTTGCATAACGGCTAAAGATGAATCAACAAACCAAAGGAGAGAGCATGGACTTTATCAATTTTCTCATTGCTGTCGCAGCGCTTGTCATTGCTGTTTTAGCTTATCGTAAGGCCGGCGGAGATATGAAGGGCATCAAGGAGCAGATGAATTCTCTACGCCAGACGGCGGCCGAAGCTCTGGAGAAAGCGGAAAAGGCGATTCGCCCCGATAAATAAAAAGGGCGACGTTCTTTAAATAGATCGGTTTGCCGGCGTAGCTTTTGCCGCCGCGTCGCTGTCCCGGCTGGCGTGGTGGCAAACGCCGGCGTTTTTCCAGTCCACCCGATAGGAGAAGGGATGGGCGATGAAAATCGCTAGCCGTAGAACATTTCGCTGCGCGATTCCTCGTCGTTCATCTCGCTCCAACAGCTCATGAGCGATGAAAATGACTGATCAGCCGATTCGATGACTATGTGATCGTTCTTGAGCCTCATATTGACCTCGGCGCCGTCGTCAAAACCGCAACGGTGGGCAAAGGCGGTCGGTATCTGCACGACGAGATTGTCCTGGATTTTTTCGATTTTCAGCAGCATTTTTCTCCTCCTTTTCGTTGCTAAGGGGATGCCGATTTCACTGACGCATCTGCTGCAACACATCGCGTTTTTGCGTTCAACTCAAGCCACGTCTAATTACAGGCCTGTAATTTAATTACAAATATTCGCTCATCTATAGCATGGCTTTTGTTTCGTCCCAAATTACTCTCAACGATCCTGGCAAGCGCAAAGGAAAAACAGCATCTTATATCAACTGTAACACGCAAACGGGCCGATCACATCCCGCAAAATTTCCCACCTGTTCCGCTTGCTCAAGCATTCAAAAATCGTGCTAATCCATTGGCGCTCACAGCCTTTTCTAAATGATCGTGTTGTCCGGAATGACGGCATTCTCCAACACCGTGATGATGCCGTTGATGATGATATATCCTCTCTTCTCCTGATCCACATTCTCATCGCCATTGCGATTGATGAGTTGAACATTTCTGCCAATTCTGCCATCCTTGTCGATGATGGCTCTCTTGATGACCGAATTCTCGCCGATGCCGATGGGAGGGATGCCTTTGGCAATATCCTGCCGGCGTTCTTCCGGCGATTGATAACGGTGGGCGCCCTGCAGGATGGATTCTTCTATGCGAACATTTTTGCCGATGACCGTGCGCATGCCGATGATCGACCTGCGAATGACTGCATTCTCGATGAGGCAGCCGTTGCAGATTTTGCTCTGACTGATCTCGCAATTGGCGATATGCGCCGGCGGCAACCAGCGCTGCCGGGTGAACAGCGGCCTGCTGGAATTATAGCAGTTCAAAATGGACATCGGATCATCGAGACATTTTATGTTCGTTTGATAGTACGCCTCGACAGTGCCGATGTCTTGCCAGTAATTGTCGAACAGATAGGCGTGGACGCGGTATCTGTCGATCAGATTCGGAATGATATCGCGGCCGAAATCGCAAGAGTGCGGATTCTCCACGAGGATGCGCTGCAAGACATCGCCGCGGAACAGATAGACGCCCATGGAGGCGATATATTTGCTGTTGTTCTGTCCGCTGTGGTCGTCGGGCGCCGGCGCGTCGTTTTGCACGCAGCCGAGTCGCTGCGGCGCCGGTTTTTCGATGAAATCTGCGACGCGACCCGACGCCGGATCGATCTTGAGCAGGCCATAGCGCGAGGCCTGCGACTTTTGTACGCCGATGGCGGAGATGGTGATGTCCGCATGGGTGGCGCGATGCTGGGCGATGAACGGCCGATAGTCCATGCAATAGACATGATCGCCGGAGAGAATCAGGACATC
>JAFGJB010000118.1 GCA_016929295.1 Candidatus Zhuqueibacterota bacterium
ATTCTTGCGCACATTTCTCGACAAACAGGAGCATCACTTCACCCAAGGCAAGCTGAAGATGTGGCTTCCTGTATTTGAGATGATTGACACCATATTGTACTCCACCGGCAAAACAACCAAATCGGGTTCCCATATTCGGGACGCGCTTGATCTCAAACGTATGATGATTCTCGTCGTTTTTGCCCTGGTTCCCACTGTCATCATGGCGCTCTACAACACGGGCTTGCAGGCAAACCTGGCGATGGCGGCGGGCGCCGAATCGACGAGCTGGCAGGCGCAGGTCGTGCGCGCCCTGGGAATCGGATTCAATCCGCGTAATATAGGGGCGTGCATGGCGCATGGAGCTCTCTATTTTCTACCCATTTATATACTGACGCTGGCCGTCGGGGCTTTCTGGGAAGTTTTGTTCGCCGTGGTGCGCAAGCACGAGATAGCTGAAGGTTTTCTCGTCACCAGTTTACTGATCCCATTGATTCTGCCGCCGGACATCCCATACTGGCAGGTGGCCATCGGCGTCACCTTCGGCATTGTCATTGGCAAGGAAGTTTTCGGCGGCGTCGGCATGAATATCCTCAATCCGGCGCTGACGACTCGCGCTTTCCTCTTCTTCGCCTACCCGGCGCAGATATCCGGCGATAAAGTGTGGGTGGCAGTCGACGGGGTGAGCCAGCCGACCATACTCGCGCAGTTCGCGGATCCTCTCCTGGACATGACCTACACCTGGAAAGAGGCTTTTTTGGGCTTTGTGCCGGGATCGATGGGCGAAACATCGACGCTCGCCTGTCTGCTTGGCGCTGCCTTTCTGATCCTCACCAAAGTCGGTTCCTGGCGCATCATGCTCACAATTTTGCTGGGCATGACCGGCATGTCTCTCATCTTCAATCTCATCGGCAGCGACACCAATCCAATGTTCGCTGTCACTCCACTGTGGCACCTGGTCATCGGCGGTTTCGCCTTCGGCGCCGTTTATATGGCGACCGATCCGGTCAGTGCGACCATGACTGAAGGGGGCAAGTGGGTGTATGGCGCCCTGATCGGCATTCTCGTTGTGCTCATCCGCGTCGTCAACCCGGCTTTTCCGGAAGGAATGATGCTGGCCATACTGTTCATGAACGTCTTTGCGCCGATCATTGATAAGGTTGTCATCAATGCCAATGTTAAAAGGAGGCTCGCCCGCGATGTCAAATGATAGCACCAAAAAGATGGTCACAGTGGCGCTGGGCGTCTGCCTGGTCTGCTCCATTCTCGTGTCGACGGCGGCCGTCTCTTTGAACGGACGACAGGAAAAAAATAAAGAGCGTGACAAGATCAAAAATATTCTCATCGCCGGTGAGCTGATGGAGGAGGGTATTGATGTCAAAGCCATTTTTGACAACAGAGTAAAGTCAGCGATCATCAATTTGCAGAATGGCGAATTTCTGCCCGAAAGCGATTATAATGCCAGGCTGAATCCAAAAACTTATAATCTGAAAGTCATGGCGGATGATCCGCAGTACAGCATGACCATTCCGGCGGAAAAGGACATCGCGCGCATTCAAAAAATGCCGAAATACATGGCTATCTATATGGTCAACGTGAACGATCAGGTTGAAAAGTATATCCTGCCGATCTATGGCAAAGGCCTGTGGTCGACGCTGTATGGTTTTCTGGCTCTCGGCAGCGACCTGCGGACGATCGAGGGCATCACTTTTTATGAGCACGGCGAGACGCCCGGGCTTGGCGGTGAGGTTGATAATCCGCGCTGGAAAGAGATCTGGAAAGGCAAGCAGGCTTTTCGGGACAATGGCGAGGTCGCCATCACTGTCATCAAAGGCCAGGTCGATCCGGATGATCCCGACGCCCGGTATGAGGTCGACGGCCTGTCAGGTTCCACATTGACGACGCGAGGCCTGGATGCCATGGTCAGATTCTGGCTTGGCGATGACGGCTACGGTCCCTTCATTCGTCAACAGAGAATTCAAGAGGAGGGGATAAATGAGCAAGGTTAAAAAAATTCTCCTCGATCCGATTTTCAATAACAATCCGATCGCCTATCAGATTCTCGGCATCTGTTCCGCCCTGGCAGTGACCTCCAAGCTGGAGACCTCCATTGTCATGGCTCTTGCTGTGACCTTTGTCGCCGCCTCTGCAAATTTTGCGGTCAGCCTGATTCGCAATCATGTATCGAGCAGCATTCGGATACTGGTCGAAATGACCATCATCGCCTCGCTGGTGATCGTCGCTGATCAGATCATCAAAGCGTATGCCTATGATATCAGCAAACAGCTCTCGGTCTATGTCGGTCTGATCATCACCAACTGCATTCTCATGGGGCGCGCGGAAGCCTTTGCGCTGAAAAATCCGCCGCTGCTCAGTTTATTGGATGGCATCGGCAATGGACTCGGCTATGCCTTTGTGCTGTTGTTTGTCGGATTTTTTCGCGAGCTGCTCGGTTCCGGCAAATTGCTCGGTATTTCGATCCTGCCCCTGGTGACTGATGGCGGCTGGTATGTCCCAAACGGGCTGTTTCTGCTCTCCCCCAGCGCCTTCATCATCATCGGACTGCTCATCTGGGCTATTCGCACCTGGAAGCCCGAACAAATTGAAGAGGAGTAGAGCATGTTGGAGCACTATCTCAGCTTGTTCATCAAATCTGTCTTTATCGAAAATATGGCTCTCGCCTTTTTTCTTGGCATGTGCACGTTTCTGGCTGTATCCAGACGAGTGGAGACGGCCATTGGCCTGGGCATCGCGGTCATCCTCGTGCAGGCCGTCACGGTGCCTGTCAATAATCTCATCTATCACGGCGTGCTCAAAAAAGGCGCCCTGACATGGGCGGGATTGTCCGATACAGATTTGACCTTCCTTGGCTTCATTACTTATATTGGTGTCATTGCCACCATCGTGCAAATCCTTGAAATGACGCTCGATAAATTTGTGCCCAAGCTTTACAACTCGCTGGGCATCTTTCTGCCGCTCATCACCGTCAACTGCGCCATTCTTGGCGGTTCGTTGTTCATGGTGGAGAGAAACTATAATTTCGCCGATAGCGTCGTCTTTGGACTCGGGTCGGGCGCCGGTTTTGCCCTCGCGGTCATCGCCCTTGCAGGCATTCGCGAAAAGATGAAATACAGTGATGTGCCGCCCGGGCTTCGGGGACTGGGGATCACATTCATAACAGTGGGATTGATGGCCATCGCTTTTATGCTGTTTTCTGGAATTCAATTATAGAGGATATGGATGCAAGGAATTGGTCTCATTCTCGTGGGTGTGTTCATGTTCACACTCATCGTCATCATGCTCGTTCTGCTGATATTGTTTGCCAAATCAAAGCTGGTGCAAAGCGGCAATGCCACAATTGTCATAAACGACGACGATGAACATACCTATGAGGTTCCACTCGGTGGCAAGCTTTTGAACGCACTCTCGGATCAGGGAGTCTATCTGCCATCCGCCTGCGGTGGGGGAGGCACTTGTGGTGAATGCAAATGTATTGTGACCGCAGGTGGTGGTGATGTATTGGCGACAGAAAAGGGTGTGCTCACTCGGGGCCAAATTCGGCAAGGGTATCGACTCAGTTGCCAGGTGCCGGTGAAGGGTGATATGAAGCTGCAGGTGCCGGCAGAAGTGTTCGAGATAAAGAAATGGGAGTGCATTGTTCGCTCCAATCGCAATGTGGCCACTTTTATTAAAGAACTCATCCTCGATCTGCCCGAAGGTGAAAACATTGATTTTCGCGCCGGCGGGTATATCCAGATCGAGGCCCTGCCCCACACGGTTCGCTATGCGGACTTTGATATTGAGGAAGAATATCGTGGTGACTGGGACAAATATGATATGTGGCGATACGTCTCCACAGTCCATGAACCGGTGCAGCGCGCCTACTCGATGGCAAATTATCCGGACGAAAAAGGGATCATCATGCTCAACGTCCGCATCGCCTCGCCGCCGCCCGATAAACCTTCGGCCCCGCCCGGCCAAATGTCATCCTTTATTTTTCATCTCAAGCCAGGCGACAAGGTGACAATCTCGGGTCCCTACGGAGAATTCTTTGCGCGAGATACGGATAATGAGATGATCTTCATCGGCGGCGGCGCCGGCATGGCGCCGATGCGCTCCCATATTTTTGATCAGCTCAAACGTCTCAAATCAAAACGACACATCTCGTTCTGGTACGGCGCGCGCAGTCTGAGAGAGAGTTTCTATGACGATGAATTCGATGAGCTGGCAGCAAAAAATGAGAATTTCGTCTGGCGCCTCGCGCTCTCCGAACCGCTGCCAGATGACAACTGGAAAGGGCCGACGGGTTTCATTCATCAGGTTTTGCTGGATAATTACCTCAAAAATCATCCGGCGCCGGAAGAGTGCGAATACTACCTGTGTGGTCCGCCGCTGATGAACGCGGCGGTGCTGAAAATGTTGGATGACCTCGGCGTCGAATCCGAGAACATACTGTTTGATGATTTTGGCATTTGATATTTTTGGAACATTATTTGCAATCGGGAGTTAGAGTTACCCTTTGGCGCAGATTTACTGTTTGGAGGATAGAGTTTAAATGAGCTTGGATAGTAATATAAAATTTCTGCACGTTCAGCGTCGACGAATTGAGCATGACAAATGGTGCGAAGGTTGTTCGATCGGACGCGATCCGGGTTCAATCTATGTCGCGAATTGGATAGAGAACTATGCCGGCCTTTACCGTATGGCCTGGAACAATTCGCTCTGCAAAGGTTGCAAGCACTATCGCGAATGCGGCCTGCAAGTGTTGCCGGCATGCGATCGATATGATGAGTATTGAGAACAGCCGTGACAGGGATCCTTTCCGCACCATTGTCCGCTGCACGTCTGACGGACAACGGTGCGATGGAGTTGTCACAGGATCAGGACAATGCATCCTGCCTGCTGTCGGCCCGAACGAACATGAGCTGGTCGAAAAGTAAGAGAGTATGAGACAGTCATTATTTATTCTGCCCGCGCTTCTCATCAGCACAGGGCTCTTGACCTGTTCACCATCGAGAGTCGATCTTGAACAATACGTCATGAACGGCACAACGATGGGGACTTTGTATAGCATCAAGGTTGTCGAGCCGAGGAGCGTCCAGATGGATCAGAACGCTCTGCACAATGACATCAAAACTCTCTTAGCCGATATCAATCAAAAGATGTCCATCTACATCGATGACTCTGAGCTCTCCCGCCTCAATCAGGCGGTCGCGAACGAGTGGATTACGGTCTCACGAGAGATGATCGATCTGTTCAGGGCGGCCATCAGCACGAGCGAAAAGTCAAAGGGCGCTTTTGACATCACAGTGGGGCCGTTGGTCAATCTCTGGGGCTTTGGCCCGGAACACAATCAGAGCGATGTGCCGTCGCAGGACGATGTACGAAAGCGCATGGCGTTGGTCGGTTATCAACATCTGAAAATACAGGCTGAACCACCAGCGCTGCAAAAAGAGATCGATGGTTTATATTGTGACCTCTCCGCCATTGCCAAGGGCTGGGGCGTCGATCGGATCGCTGACTTGATCGAATCACGGAACCTGCACAACTATCTCGTCGAGATCGGCGGAGAAATACGCGCCAAAGGTGTGAATGCGAAGAACGCTCCCTGGCGAATCGGCATCTCCGCGCCGGATCAGACGTCAGCCATCCAGAGGGTCATCCATGTGAAAGATGTCGGCATCGCCACCTCCGGTGATTACCGCAATTATTTTGAAAAAGACGGAATTCGATATTCGCACACCATCGATCCACGTACCGGCCGGCCGATCGCGCACAATGTGGCTTCAGTGACGGTCATCCACAAATCCTGCATGGTGGCCGATGCCTATGCGACCGCTCTCAATGTCCTCGGGCTGGAACAAGGAATGGCGCTGGCAGAAGAAGAAAACCTGCCGGTCTTTTTTATCGTCAAAGAGAAAGATGGTTTTGCTGAAAAGATGACAGCGCGGTTTGCGGCATACATAGCAAATTAAAGTAAAGTTGGGAAAGAAGGCGCGGGAATGCAGTTTTTACTTATATTCATTATTTTCACTGTTTTCATGTTGGGCTTTGTCCTGTCGCTCAGGTTCAGCCGATACAAGCAGCGCCCCGAACAGAGCAACTGTTGCGGCGGCCATTGCGACAGCGGCGCGGCCGGCACACAGCATCGGCACGTGCTGTCGCAGGAACATGTATGCTGCAAGAAACGGTGAGCGGATGATACGATACGCTTTTTTAGTCGATTTATGTGCCGAGCCCGAACGCGCTAATAGACTTGCGGTACAAATGTCTGTGTCTCAATCGGCGGCCTGACATAGCCGGATCCTTCCTCGGCCTGTCGCGGCGGCAATTTTATTTTTTCCCTTTTGATTTCTTTGTACGGTATCTGGCTCAGCAGATGGTGAATGCAGTTGAGTCGAGCTCGCTTTTTATCATCGGCGTTCACCACCCACCACGGCGCTTCTTTGATATCCGTGTATTTGAACATGTCATCCTTGGCTTTCGAATACGCCATCCACTGCGTTCGCGCTTCAATGTCCATCGGGCTCAGCTTCCATGTCTTTGTCGGATCTTTCAATCGCGCCTGAAATCGTTTTTCCTGCTCCTCATCGCTGATGGAAAACCAGTACTTGATGAGCATGATGCCGGAACGAATCAGCATGCGTTCGAATTCCGGACAGGAGCGCATGAACTCCCAGTACTCTTCGTCCGTGCAGAATCCCATCACATGCTCCACGCCGGCGCGATTATACCAGCTGCGATCAAACAGCACGATCTCTCCCGCTGCCGGCAAATGCGGCACATAGCGTTGAAAATACCACTGCGTTTTTTCCCGCTCGGTCGGCACACCAAGGGCGACGGTTCGGGCAAAGCGGGGATTGAGTCTTTCCGTGATGCGCTTGATGACGCTGCCTTTGCCCGCTGCATCGCGCCCCTCAAAAATCACGACGATTTTTTTCCCTTCCGTTTTTACCCAATCCTGCAATTTGACCAACTTGATTTGCAGTTTGCCCAGTTCGGATTCATAAAAAGCGTCGTCCAATTTTTTCAGCTTTGTTTTCTTTGGCATTGGTTTCCCTCTTGGCTGAGATGACTGCGCTGCAAGGAAATATACGCTTTTTTTATCTTAAAAACGAGTCATGAAATTGCAGAGTCTGGCAAACCGCGGTCTTTGTCACGATCTCTTTTGCGCTGATTTTTGCCCGCGAGTTCGCTATCACTCCACTTCATAGCCCGCCGCAACGATGGCAGCGGAAATCTGCGCTAGCGAGGCAGCGTCCGTATACTGCACATCCACTCTTTTTGTCTTGAGATCGACCGAGACATTCTCCACGCCGGTGATTCCCTCGACAGCCTGTTGTACGTGCGTCACGCAGTTGTGACAGGTCATGTTTGGCACAATCAATGTCGAGCGCCTCTCTGACTCGACAAGGGGTAAATTTTTCCTGGCCTTCGTTTTTTGCAGCCGTCGCGTCAGTGCGGTGTAAATCAGCAGTATCAGCAACAAAATGGCCGACGACCATTCCAGCCAGACCGGCAGCAGTTGATGCTGATGATGGTGCTGCATGGAAAAGCCGAGACCTGAATGCGTTGATAACAAGTCCAGCAGGAGCCCCAGTCCGATACTGCTCAGGATGAGCGTCACCAGATAGATGACGGTCGTCCGCTTGCCAAGAAATTTGGATATGACGGTGATCGTCACCGAGTTCGTCGCCGGCCCTGCCAGCAGAAAGACGAACGCTGCCCCGGGATTCAGCCCCTTCATCATCAATGCGGCGGCAATGGGTATGGAGCCCGTGGCGCAGACATAGATCGGCACGCTGATCAGCACCATGATGGCGATCGTCAGCAGTCCCGGCTGCAACGTGCCGCCAAAAAAGTCGTCCGGCAGGATAAAAGTGATGACGCCGCCGATGAGAATGCCGATCACCAGCCATTTGCCAATTTCTGACAAGAGCTCGATGAAGGCATAGTGCAGCACGCGTTTGGAGCGACTGAGAATATCTGTCTTTGCCTGCGTAGCGCTGGCGTGATTTTCTCCGAGGTGCTCATCCTCCCGAGATTTTTCCAGAGCATTCGCGGTTATGCCGGAAAAAATCGCCGCCAGAAAGCTTGCGCCGACGCGATAGATGGCGAATGGCAACCCGAGCAGCGAATAGGTTGCCGCAATCGAATCGACGCCGGATGTCGGCGTGGCGATGAGAAAGGACAGCACGGCGCCGCGGCTGGCCCCGGCTTTGCGCAGTGCCATGGTCGGCGGTATGACGCCGCACGAGCAGAGGGGCAGCGGAATGCCGAATAGCGCGGCCTTTAACACCGAACCAAAAGTGCTTTTGCCGAGATGGCGAGCGATCTGGTCAGGCGAGACAAACTCGCGCAAGATGCCGGCGAAGAAAAATCCGAGCACCAGATAGGGACTCATATCCATCAGCAATTCGAAGGAATTAGTGAGAATACCCCCAATGTATTTTATTATAACTTGCATGTTACAACCCTACATTATGTATGACATTTTGGATGACCTCGGCTGATTTTCTGAATGTGGCCAGCTCATCCGATGACAATCGCATTGTTCGCATAGCGGCAGAGATTCGGCACGATTTCGTTCATCACCTCGATGTTGCGCCTGGTCAGATCGAGACGTGTCTCGCCCGGCTTTTGCGCTGCGCCGGCTGTGATGACCACAATGTCAGCACTATCGCAATCCGCATAGTCTCCGGCATGCACCTTGGTCGGGCTTACATAGCGCAAGCCGTGGCTCATATCCTCGGCCTGACCGGCGGCGAGATCCGGATTTTTATCTATCAAGACGATTTCTGCAGCCAGTCCTCTGATCATCAGTGCGTAGGAAAAATTTGCACCGACCTGACCTGCTCCGATCACGCAAACTTTAACACTGCCGGCATAGGCTACTTCCATGTCAATTGGAATAGTTCAACATTTCGCACACCATCAATATTCCGAGCAAATAGGCTATTTCACGATGGCGGTATGACGTTCTACCTCGTTGGCAAATTACACCTTGCAAAAGTCCGTTTGAACCTCTATTTTACGATTTATGGAAAGAATGAGGAGATAGCGAATACTATTCTGAACGCATAATGACTGAATGACGCTAATGTTTCATGTTCGTTGAAAATAGCCGCAAACCGACAGCTCAATTTTATGGAACGATTGTACACATACGCGCAGAATCCACAACCTCGGAATATCAGTCAGGCGATCAACGTCCTGCGAGACGGCGGCTTGATCATCTATCCGACCGATACGGTGTACGGCCTCGGCTGTGATCTATTCAATAAAAAGGCTATCGAGCGAATTTATCAGATAAAGGGATTCAATAAAAAGTCGCTGTTGTCGTTCATATGCCCCGACTTGAAAAATATTGCCAAATATGCGCACGTGTCAACACCGGTTTACAAAGTGATGCGTCGGCTATTGCCGGGGCCATTCACATTCATATTGCAGGCCACCCGTGAGGTGCCAAAGATTTTGGTGGAGAAACGTAAAACCGTCGGACTACGCGTGCCGGATAACGTGATATGTCATACGCTGTTAGAAGCGTTCGGACACCCCATCATCAGCACGAGCGCGACGCTGCCAGGTGTCGCGTATTTGAACGATCCGGAAGAAATCGCCGAGCTGTTTGAACATAAAGTTGATCTGTTCATCGACAGTGACTTTGGCGGTCTGGAGCCGTCGACAATGATTGATTTCACCAGGGAAGAGCCCGCGATCCTCAGAAAAGGCAAGGGCTATAGAGACGACATAATTTAGTGATTAAAAAAATATTCTATATCCTGATTTTTTCCCCCCTGGTTTTGCTTGCCAGGAACGAAGGAAGCATAAGCGGTTTCGTACGCGATTTTACCAATGGCGAAAGCATGCCGTGGGTCAACGTCATGATCAGTGACACCGATTGGGGCGCCGCCACAAACAATGCCGGTTACTATATCATCCAGCACGTGCCGCCCGGGGAATACACGCTCATCTTCTCCATGATGGGCTATGAAAAACGACAGCAGCAGGTGCGAGTGGCAGTGAATGAAGCCGTCAAGGTGGACGTCACACTCAATCCGGCTGTCATAGAGCTGGAAGGGGTCGTCAAAACCGCCGAGCGGGAACGATTTGAGCGCGAGGTGGAAATTTCGACCAACACCTTGACGGCAAAGCAGCTGTCGACGATGCCCATGCTGGCCGAGGCGGATGTGTTCCGCACCTTGCAACTGCTGCCCGGCGTTGTCAGTCGCAGTGACTTTTCCAGCCAGCTCTATGTGCGCGGCGGCAGTCCGGATGAAAACCTCGTTTTGCTCGATGGAGTCGCGGTCTATAACCCGTTCCACCTGCTGGGCTTGTTCAGCACCTTTAATACGGATGCCATCAAGGAAGTGGAATTCATGACCGGTGGCTTCCCGGCAGAATATGGCGGTCGTTTGTCTTCTGTTCTGAGCATCACCAACAACGAAGGCAATTCCAAAGAGTTTGAAGGCAGAGCCAATATCAGCATGCTGTCCGCCAAAGCGACGCTGCAGGGACCTTTCCCGCACGGCTCATATCTCATATCCGCTCGCCGCACCTATTTTGATCAAATTTTCAAAGGCACTCGCTACGATTTCCCCTATTATTTTTATGATTTTCAGGGCAAAATCAATTTCAATCTCGGCGATAACCATCGTCTGACCCTGAGCGGTTTTTATGGCGATGACAAGCTGAATTATGACCTCGAATCCGATGAGGAAGAGGAAGAGTTTACCGTCGGGATCGACTGGCTGTGGGGTAATCGAACGACAGCGCTGAAATGGCGCTGGCTCATTCATCCAAATCTTTACTCCGAAGTGCTGCTGACCCGCAGCAATTTCACTTTGGACCTTGATCTGGACATCGTCAGCACCAACGTCGCAGCGCTCAATGTCGAGAATGGCATCGTGGATCGGACCATAAAGGCAGATTTTAACTATTTTGGCATCGTCGATCATGGCATCAAATTCGGCGCCAGTCAGTCGTGGCTGGATTTCAAGTATGCCTTTGGCATCAATGGCAGCCAGCTGTTCAATTATCAAGCCAAGCCGGCCCTTGTGGCTGCTTATGCCCAGGACCAATGGCAGCTATCAAATCTCACCGCCGTTCGCGCCGGTGCACGCGTCGAACATTACAGCATTGGCGCCTATACGACTTTTTCTCCGCGCGTTGGCTTCAAGCACCGGCTGTACGACAATTTCGCCCTCAAGGGCTCTTTTGGTCTGTATCACCAATTCATGACCACTGCGGCGAGTGACAACCAGAACTTTAGCTTTGTCGATTTGTGGTTTCCTTTGGCCGAACAGTACCAGCCGCTCAATGCCGTTCATTATGTTGCGGGATTTGAATGGTGGTTGCCGGCAGATCTGATCTTCACGGGCGAATTTTATTACAAGACGATGGATAATCTGCTGGAAATCAATGAATACGGCGATTTCGCCAATGCGGATGATGACTTTATCGTCGGCGACGGCCATGCAACCGGTTGCGAACTTTTATTAAAAAGATCAACCGGCCGGATCAATGGCTGGATTGGCTATACTTTTGCATTCACGCAACGGCAGGTGAATTCGATCATTTTTTATCCCAGGCACGATCGACGGCATAATCTGAACCTGGTGATGAATTGCGAGCTTGGCAAGGGATGGAATTTGGGCTTTGTCTTCACCTACGGCACTGGCATGCCCTACACGCCTGTTTTGGGCAAATACGTTCGATACTCCTGGAATTATCATCGCAATGAAGTTGTGGATGAAATCTATAATCGCCTGGGGAGCAAAAATTCCCAGCGCTATCCGACCTATCATCGCATGGATTTGAGTATTCGCAAGCGATGGCGCATCTGGGGACTGGAGAACTATCCCTATGTGCAGATCATCAACGCCTATAATAGAAAAAATGTGTTTCTCTATTTTTGGGATCATGACGCCAATCCATCCCAATTTATCACGGTGCCAATGTTCCCTTTCTTGCCAACGATCGGAATGGAGATCAATTTTTAGTTATGCACAAGAGCATGTACATCATTTTTCTGTTGATCGTCGCCGGCATCTCCTGCAAGAACGATGATCCGACGGCGCCCCGCCTGGATTATGATTCCGAAATTGTCGTTTTCGGTTTGTTCATGATTACAGAAAAAGAAAATGTGCAGCAAAAAACCATTCGGCTGGAGCAATCGTACAAAGTGACAGACCCATTGCCGCAGTCGCAAAAAGAACGGGCCATCAAAGATGCAGTGGTTTTTGTTGAAACCAATGATAAAAGAATACAGTTCGAGTACTTGTTCGACAGCACCTATCTCGATAAGGCCGGCACATTGAAGCTTGTGCCCGGCGAGCTTTACAAGCTGGATATCACCTTGACGAATGGTCACAAGATAACCTCAGAGTTCATCATGCCGGACAGGCCGAAGATTCTTCGTCCCAATGCTAGTGCGCCGGCCGCAGCATACCAACCTCTGACTGTCTCCTGGGAAGAAGCTCGGTTTGCCCATCGGTACGAGATCGCCATCGATGACGATTTTGGTGAATTTCAGCTTGCGACGTTCTCTGCCTCCGATCATGAGGAGCTCTACCCGTTTCTGTTTGCCACACCCAATGAATATACATTAAAAGTTGCTTCTCTCGATCAAAATTATTATGATTATCTGCGGAGCCGCTCCAATCGCGATCCGATTTCACACATCAACGGCGCTATCGGTGTTTTTGGCGCGATTGCCTATGATAAGGAGCGCTTCCTGGCTTTGGTGCAATGAGCCCCTTTTCTGAACGCCTTGCGGATTCGCGATTCTGGTCAATTGATGGACCGCGCATCTCAAATAATGAGGTCATTATGCTGGAGAAACTTGCAGAGCTGGACGGTTGGGTGATCCTGCTCGGATTGTTCGCCTTGCTATTTTTTCTCACCCTTTTTCTCACCGCCATGTGGAATCGCAGTAAGACGCTCCTTCAATCAGCCGCGGGCAAAGTGTCGCCGAAAAGGGGAATGGGACTTTTGTCCACCCTGATCATCTTTCTTCTCATCAGCGTTGTGATGCTCGTCATCGCCGTCACGCGATTTTACACCGCGTTCACAGCACACGAGCTGGTCGCCATCGTCGAATGTTATCCGACAAATGGTTTTGGCGCAAAAGCTTTCGAGCTCGTGCTGACACCCGTGCTCAATAAAAAGCAGCAGGAGCCGCAGTCCTATATCATCCGCGGCGACGATTGGAGTCTTGGCGGCGATATTCTCGAATGGCAGAGTTATATGAACGTACTCGGCCTGAAAAGTATGTATCGTCTCACACGCCTGCAGGGCCGCTATATCGATGCAGAGGATGAAATGACACAGAATCTCACCGCTTATCCGCTGGTGGAAGAAGAACAAAACGAATTCTGGGAGAATCTTTACCAGATTGCCGTCAAAATGCCGTTCATAAAGTCCGCGCACAAAAATTTCGTCTCGACGCACCCGTTTTTTGGCGACTATTTTGAAGTGTACGTCACGCCAACAGGCTATACACTGGAGAGATTTGAGGGCCATGCGGGGAATTGAGTCGAGCTTGGGATACATGATGAAGAAAGCAGCTGTCGTTCTTTTTTTTGTTGTATCATTATGGCATGTGCATGCGAAAGAGCCGCAGATTGCCGCTGGCGTCATATCGTATCAGGATTTGTTCAATTCGACGATGCGCGCGGGAGTCGCATGCTATCGTATCCCGGCGCTGATCACGGCGGCAAACGGTCATCTCCTCGCGGTCATGGATGAGCGCGTGCCGTCGTGTCTCGATCTGCATCGCAATGATGACATCAATATTGTCATGCGTCGCAGCGATGATGACGGCGCGACCTGGTCCGAGATGGTGAGCATCGTCGACTATGCCGTTGGCATGTCGGCCTCAGACGCCTCGATGATCGTGGACAAGTTGGAAATGCGCTAACCGTTTTCTCATTGTGAGCGCTTTTAAAATATTGTAAAATTGACGAAAATTACTGTATATTATTGAAAAAAGTGGAATTTGTATGATTACCTCAGATAATATTCATACGGTTGTCGAACGGATAGTCTCCAACTTTCAACCCCAAAAGATCATTCTCTTTGGTTCGTACGCTCAAGGCTCTCCAAACGAAGATAGTGACCTAGATTTACTCATTATCAAAAACAGCACTGTCCCAAAGATTCAAAGGAACAGGCAGATTCGACGTGTTTTAAATGATCTCTATTTTCCGGTTGACGTATTCGTCAAAACCGAGCGTGAATATGAGCTGTATAAAGATGTTATTGGCACTGTTGTATATTCGGCCCATAAATATGGAAAAGTAATTTATGGCGAATAGTAAAACAATAGACGAGATCGTTAGAAACTGGCTTATAATTGCGCAGCGAGATTTACTAACTGCTCAGCAGGGGACGCAAGCCGGTATCATCATCACAGAGACAATTTGCTATCACTGTCAACAAACAGCAGAAAAAGCGTTGAAAGCCTTTCTTGTGAAACATCAGGTCGAATTTCCTAAAACGCATCATCTTTCGTTGTTGATCAATTTGTGCTCAAATATTGATGCCTCTTTCCAACAACTTGATGACGCAGATGCCTTGAC
>JAFGJB010000119.1 GCA_016929295.1 Candidatus Zhuqueibacterota bacterium
GATAAAGCGCGGCTGCACTGGCAGCCGCCTCACTCCTCGTTTGCCGCCGGTTCACCCATCCCCTCGAGCGTTTCTCCTTCGGAGCGGGCGATGATGACGGCGCCGCACGAATCGCCGATGACATTGACGGTCGTTCTGAACATGTCCAGCAATCTATCGACGGCCATGACAATGCCGACACCCTCCAGCGGCAACCCAACTGTATTCAATATAATCGTCAGCATCACCAGACCGGCCATGGGAATGCCGGCGGCGCCGATGGACGCTAACAGCGCCATCAACACAACGATGGTCTGTTGCAGGATGGTCAATTCGATGCCGTACAACTGGGCGATGAATATGGTCGCGACGCACTCATAGAGCGCGGTGCCGTCCATATTTACGGTGGCGCCAATGGGCAGGGTGAAACTGGCAATTTTATGCGAAACGCGCGACCGCGTTGTCACCGACTCGATGGTGAGAGGCAGTGCCGCCATCGAGGAACTGGTTGAAAACGCTGTGAGTATGGCCGGAATCATGCCTTTGTAATGCCGAAGGGGATTGACGCGTGCCACAAAACGCAGCAATAATGGCAGGCTGACCAGGGCATGCCACAATAATCCCGCCAGGACGATCACAAAATAGAATCCCAAGCTCTTGAACGCCTCAAGACCTGTGGTGCCGACAATTTTGGCATTGATGGCGAAAATACCGATCGGCGCAAACCAGATGACAAAGCGCACCATTTTCATCATGACGCGAAAAGCGCCCTCGATCAATGTGGTGAGAGAAGTGAGATAAGGCTCCTTGAGTCGCAGGACAAAATAGCCAAACAGGATGCAGAAAAAAATGATCGGCAGCACATTGCCGTCGGCGAGAGAGTCGAAAATATTTGTCGGGATGATATTGAATAGTAAATCGCTGATGCTCTCGGCTGCCGCCACTTCCGGCGCATTTGTTTGCAGGACAATTGTTGCATTCATCCCCGGCTTGAATACATTGACGAGAATTTGTCCGGTCAGAATGGCCATCAGCGATGTTACTAGATAGTATGTCAATGTTTTCAAGCCCAATCGTCCCAGCCCCTTTCCCGATCCGATAGAGAGAACGCCGGACAGAATGGAGGTGATGATCAGCGGTATGATCGTCATGCGCAGCAAACGCAGGAAAATCGTCGCCAGTGGGTCAGCATACGGGACGATGACGTCACCAAAAATCAGCCCGGCCGCAATACCGAGAAACAAACTGACAAAAATCCAGGAGGTGAGAGAAAGCCCGAAAATCTTCATACTGTTCTCGTTAGATATAGCCTTTCATCCAATAAAATATCAGTTTTATATATTCTGTGATGATGCGCCGCCATCCATTCACCGACGTCCACCAGTTACTTGAATTCAGATAGATATCAAAAGTGTAAGGATGGACGGCGATATTTTTTCTGTCGAACACTTTTTTGTACGTGAGATAGCTGCGGCGCATATGAAAATTATCACTGAACAGGAGCAGTGAGCGGATGTTTTTCAATGTGTCGGACAGAGCGACGGCCGAGTTATAGGTATAAGGATCCTGAATGTTCAGCAGATAGAATTGATAATCGTGTGGGGGGATATTCAGCGAGTCGAGTGTCAATTCGATGAACCTGCGATAGTTTTGAATGCCAAAAATGGTGGGCTGGGACTCATAGGCGTGCAATGCCAACACGATTTTTCTGGCCTGTCCCGAATGATACGCCTGGAGCGCCTGCGTGACAAAATAGTCTGAAAAGGCCGGTCCGCCTTCTTCGACGACGATGACATCGCAGCGCGCATCGCTCCTGGGGAGGGTCAGGAATTCGGCCAAACAAACGCCAATTGGTTTTATGAGCAACAAACAGGCTGCAAGCGACAAAGTAATGAAAAATAGCCTGTAAATCGGCTTTAGGACTCTTTTCGTCTTGTAATGATAAATAGTCAAAATCTATTCTGTCGTCAGTTTGGTCTGCTTTTCTCTTGCCAAATTTTCACAATGTTAATGATGACCTCGACAGCTTTTTTCATGTCCTGAATGGAGATATATTCTTGCCGGGAGTGAAAATTATGTCCTCCGGCAAAGACATTGGGCGTCAACAGTCCCATATAGGATAATCGCGCGCCATCCGTGCCGCCGCGAATGGCGCTCTTTGCCGGTTTGACGCCCGCTCGGCGAACGGCTTCGAGCGCATAATCAACAACTCTCGGCTCTTTCTCCAATTGATATTTCATATTGCGATAATATTCGACGATCTCAAAGTCAAAGCTCGCTTTCGGGACATGCGCCATGACATCATCGCAGATCTCCTTGAGAAAATTTTCTTTCGCCTTTAGGCCGTCCACCGTGAAATCGCGGATAAGAAATTTGACAACTGTTTTTTCTTCATTGCCGACGAAAGAATGGGGATGCACATATCCCTCCCGCTTGTCCGTCGTTTCCGGCGACAGGGTGTGTTTCGGCAGCTGTTCAATGATGTGACAAGCAAGCTTGATCGAGTTGATCATTTTATTCTTCGCATAGCCGGGATGGACATTGACGCCGTGGATGGTGATGACGGCGGCGTCGGCACAAAAAGTCTCGTCTTCAATTTCGCCGACGGTTTCCCCATCGATGGTGTAGGCGAAATCGGCGCCGAATCTGTCAACATCAAAATGATCCGCTCCTTTGCCCACCTCTTCATCGGGTGTCACTGCAATTTTGATTGTCCCGTGTTTGACAGCGGGATTTTGCTGCAAATAGCGGATCGCATCAAATATCTCGGCGATGCCGGCTTTATCATCGGCGCCCAGCAGCGTGGTGCCGTCCGATGTGATGATATCGTGGCCAATCTTGTGCGCCAGATCCGGATTTTCACTCTCAAGTATGACGATGCCGGAATCGCCGAGTTTTAAATCGCCTCCCTGGTAGTTTTTGTGCAGAATCGGTTGCACATTTTTGCCGGAGACATCGGGTGATGTGTCCAGGTGTGCGATCAAACCGATGGTCGGAACATCGATATCCGTGTTGCTTGGCAGGGTGGCGTAAACATATCCCCATTCGTCCATCATCGCATCAGTCAGGCCGAGTTCGTGCAGTTCATTGACGAGCTCTCGAGCCAACACTTTTTGCTTTTCTGTACTCGGAAATGACGTCGCCTCCGGATCGGACTGCGTATCGTACGAGATGTACTTGTAAAATCGTTCAACGCAGGTAAAGCTGTCGTTCATAAACCCTCCCGTCTTTGGTTTGGGAATTTTTGTAATTTTTTGTTATTTTCAGTCGAATCTGTTGGATCAAACGCAGCAATACTGTATATTTATTTTTCATGCACTGGTAAATATAAGGATTCATCCATGAGAAGAAAGCTCTTTTTTTTATGCGCTCTATTTTTACTGGTCGCCTGTCAAAAGGAAAAAGAGTTGCAGCCTCACGATGTGATGCATCCACGGCAATCGGATCGTAAGCCTAACGGTGGATTACTGCGTTTCACTCTCGGCGACAAGCCACTGCACGACTCTTTCTTTGAAGCGCAATTTACCCCGCGCGGTCAGGTGTTTGATGCGGACAATTTACAATTATACAACTACAATCTAAACTCTGACAAGTATCCCCGGCTTTTAATCACTGTCAACACTGTCGAAAGTGATCTCTCCAAATGGATCGATCAATCTCTGCCGATTGAGACCCTGGCATTCACAGCGGCGCCCAATGTCCCGACGATGAAATCTCCCGGAACAATCAAGATAACCAAAGTGACCGAGAGAGATGTTGAAGGCTCATTTTCCGGCGAACTGGTGAATCCCGGCACCGGTAAAGTGTTCGAAATTCGGGGTGAATTTCGAGCTATCCTGAGAATAAATGTCTGATATTCCATATACTTACCTTGAGTATATCTGGCCGGCTGCCATAAAAAAGATATTGACTTTTAAAACAAAATATACTATGTTTTTCCAGTGTAAAACAACTAACTATTCTACTCTCACTTTTTTGGAGGGCTGTTCCCCATGGTTTCTTACTTTAATCAAGGCGGCGCCTTTATGTGGCCCATCCTGGTATTGCTTATTATCGGCGTCATGATTAGTATCGAACGCTTGATATCACTCTCAAGAGCATCGGTAAACACTCGCAAGTTTTTGGCCAAGGTAAAGGATGCCTTGTCGAGTGGTGGCATTAAGGAAGCTCTCGAAGTATGCTCGAACACTCGCGGACCTGTCGCTTCGATCTTTCACGCCGGCCTCATGAGAGCCGATCGTGGTGTAGAGCATGTGGAAAAAGCGATCACCAATGCCGGTTCAATTGAAATGGCCTTTCTTGAAAGAGGATTGATCTGGCTTGCCACGGTGATCTCATTGGCCCCGATGCTTGGATTCACCGGTACGGTTGTCGGTATGATCCAGGCCTTTGAAGCGATTAAAGCCGCTAACGACATTTCTCCTTCCATCGTCGCCGGTGGCATCTCGGTCGCTTTGTTGACAACGGCTTTCGGTCTCATCGTTGCCATGATCATTCAATTCTTCCATAACTTTTTTGTTGCGCGAATTGACAGGCTTATTATCGATATGGAAGAGAGCTCCACAGAATTGATCGATGCCCTGGTAGAGATGGAGAAAAAATAATTATCGAGGAGTCGTCAAATGCTTTTAGATAAAAAGAAAAAAAACAAGGCCGAAATTCCGACCTCTTCACTGGCTGATATAGCATTTTTGCTCCTGATTTTTTTCCTCGTGACCACAACCATCGACACGGACAAGGGAATTCAGCTTGTCCTGCCTGAAAAGGGACAAGAACAAAAAGTTCGCAGTCAAAATATCGCCAATATTTTGATCAATCAGAGTGGTCTCGTCATGATGGATGAGGAGGCCATTGAGCTTCGCCTGATTGCTGAAAAAGCGCGTCAAATGATTCGGGAAAACGATAACATTATTTTTTCCGTCAAGACCATGCGCGGCACAAAATATGATGTCTATGTTGATGTGCTCGATCAGCTAAAGCAGGCAAATGCAAAACGTATTTCGATCGCCGAACCGGAAGCATAATTACCGGAAGCTATACTCAAATTTCTGAGGAGTGAGAGCTTTGAAATTTCAAATGAAGTCCAAGGTGGGTACTGAAATCCCACAAGCATCATTGCCGGACATTGTGTTCATGCTCATCATCTTTTTTATGGTGTCCACGGTGTTCAAAGAATCTTCAGGACTCTCCGTGGTTCTGCCTGATGCCGCAAAAATTGAAAAACTGCAAGGAAAACGTGACGTGGCGACGATATGGGCTGATAAAGCGAACAGAGTGTCGCTGGACGATAAAATTGTAGAAATCAATCAAATACGTCATCTCATTTATGCAAAAGTCGCTGACCCTCTGCATCCCATGAAGCTGGTCTCTTTGCGCGTCGATAAAGATGTCGACATGGGACTGGTCACAGACATTCACGAGGAACTCCGAACGGCAGGAGGAACGGCGCTTAACATCAACTATTCAACAAGAACCGCAGCCGATTAGAGGTGTTATTATGATGGATTTTAGAAAAAACCCCGCTGTCAGCCTCAAGCTCAAATATCGAAGGAATATTGAGCTGGGTCTGGTCATTTGCCTTGCTATTCTTGTCGGGCTTTTTCAGGCTTCGAAACGCGCGGACAGGGAAATTGAAGTACAGGATAGAATCGATCTGACATTTGAAGTTGAAGAAATTCCCCAGACAGAACAGGAAAAACGCCCTCCAGCACCGCAACGCCCGTCCGTCCCGATCGAAAGCGAGGATGAGGACATCCCGGAGGATGTCACAATTGAAATGACGGAGATCAACCTCGCTGAACTGCCGCCGCCGCCACCACCACCGGACGATGAAGCCGATGAAACGCCAATCTTTGTGGCGTACGACGAGGCGCCGCAGCCGATCGGTGGATTCGCTGCAATTCAGGAAAAGCTGGTCTATCCGGAGATTGCGCGCAAGGCCGGCGTCGAAGGCCGCGTTTATGTGAACGTCCTCATCGATGAACAGGGCAATGTCATTAACACAAAGATTCTCAAATCTCTGGGAAACAACGGCTGTGATGAAGCCGCGGTTTCCGCCATCCGTGCGGTCAAATGGAAACCAGCCAAACAACGCGATAAACCCGTCAAAGTGTGGGTGGGTATTCCCGTGGTGTTCAAGTTAAAATAAGCAGAATCTATTGACAAAAGCGGTGTTTAACACCGCTTTTTTTTTCTTGTGATATGATAAAGACTCGTTCGCTGATAAAAATCTGGCCGGCAAGTGCACTCTTGCTGTTGGCAGGATGCTTCAATCCATTTGCGCCAAAACTTGACTACTTGAACGCCCCCTCCATCGTCATCACCTCACAACGATCTCCGGATGAGGTTCTGCAAAATTTTGTCTATGCCTACACTTTCAAAGACTCACTTGTCTACGCCGATATTCTCGATAGCTCCTTCGTCTTTGTCTTTTTTGATCCCAACATCGAGAGCTCGGGACGCTTCGTGTCATGGGGACGCGATGTTGATTTGAAGACGACCGGCGAGCTGTTCAAACGCTACGAGACAATTACTCTGACATGGAACTCGACAATCTATGAGGATACAACATTTGCCGATACAACGATCGTTGAAATCGAATTGTCCAAAACACTGCAGCTCAATTTGTTTGGCAAAAATGACGAATACAGTTTCTCCGGTAGCGCTGTTTTCAATTTTAAAACATGCGATGACAAAAAGTGGCGCATCACTCGCTGGAAAGATGAGTCGCACATGTGAACCAGAGAATCCTTTTCGCCTTACATGCATCAAAACATGAATTTGTAACAATCAATGATCTGAAAGGAGATGCATGAAATTGAAATTCTTTCCGGCTGTTGTGATTTTGCTCACTCTCTCAGCTCGTGCCCAGTTTGCCACGAATGAAAAAATTGTGGATGTCAGAATTGTTTCGTCACAGGATAAAATAGTCCAGGGTGAAGAGTTAAAACTGGCGATCATACTGAATATCAAACCGACACTGCATATCAATTCTCACGAACCATTGGGCGAATATTATATCCCGACAGAGGTGAAATTTGCTCCATTGCGCAATATCAGCTTTGGTCAAGCGCAATTTCCCGTCCCCAAGTTGAAGAAATTTGCTTTTTCGGATGAAAAGCTCTCAATCTACGATGGTGAGGTGACCGTTGTCATTCCTGTCACAACATCGCCGGAACTGGATCTGTCACCGCAAACCATCACGGGCATCGTCTCCTATCAAGGCTGCAATGATTCGGTCTGTTTCGCGCCGGAAGAACAAAATTTTGAAATTGTCCTCGATGTTGCGGCGGGGACGGCTGTACAATCTCAGTATCCCGAATATTTTATTAAAGTTGAATCGACGATATCTGCTGATCATGCACTTGACCTCACCCAGGATGAGCGCGCGGCACTCCAGTATGTGGAGAAGGGCATGCTTGGCGCTATCCTGACCTTTTTTATCATCGGTCTGGCGCTCAACCTGACGCCGTGCGTCTATCCTGTCATTCCTCTCACGGTGAGCTATTTCGGCGCGCAGAGACAAAAATCGCGCGGTTCGGCCTTTACCGCCGCCCTATTTTATCAGATCGGCATTGCCCTGGCTTTTGCTGGCCTCGGATTGATCTCCGGCCTGGCGGGCAAGCAGTGGGGATTTCTTTTCGCCAGTCCCTGGTTTGTCGTCGTCATTGGCACGATCATGCTTCTGCTCTCAGCCAGCCTATTTGGCGCCTTTGAAATAACGGTGCCGTCCTCGCTGCTCACCAGGGTGGGTAAAAACAAGCAAGGCGTCATTGGCGCCTTTTTCATGGGACTGACGGCCGGCATCCTCATTGCGCCGTGCGCGGCCGGCATCATCATCGGTCTTGTCGGCCTTATTGCCAAGCTTGGCCTGGTCGGCAAAGGCACAATTCTTTTTTTTGTTTTGGGACTCGGTCTTGGTCTTCCGTATCTCATTCTGGCAACGTTCTCCGGCTTGCTCGGCAGACTGCCGCAATCCGGCGGCTGGATGCTGTGGATCAAAAAGTTATTTGGATTCATGCTCATCGGCGTTGCCATCTATTTTATTCTGCCGCAACTGGAGCGCATTGTCGGCAAGCTTGGCTTTTTGCTGGGATTGATAACTGTCACGGCCGGTTTTCTGCTTGGATTCCTCGAGCACGGCATGTACGGCAAAGCCTTTAACTGGCTACGCAGGATCATCGGCATCGTCCTCATCCTGCTCGGAATCTATTGGATTCATAACGCACTGAGCGCAAAAGAGGCAGAGATCAACTGGGTGCACTATAGCGATCAGACGATCGATATGCTGCTGGAGGAAGAAAAGCCGATCTTTATCGATTTTTATGCGGACTGGTGCGCTCCATGCAAGCAGCTCGATCGTCAGACATTCACCGATGAGGCGGTGATCAAGGTCGCCGAGTCGTTCATCATGCTCAAAGTGGATTGCACCAGGCCCGACGATTCTACTCAGGCATTTATGAACAGGTTCAATGTCACCGGTATGCCAACCCTCATCTTTCTGTCCAGGTCGGGCGCCGAGCTTACCGAGCTGCGAGAAATCGGTTTTGTGCCTGCCGATCGGTTGGTCGCCAGTATGCAAAAAACCCTGGATTCGAGTCGGCGATGAGAGCATGCGGTGGGTGGACGGGCGTTTTTCTCTACAAATAGGCAAAATACAGTTCACTTTGATTCCATCATGGTGGAGTTGTGATATTTCCTGAAGAGCTGGACAACCGATCTTTTCATCTCCTGGTTCAGAGAATAGCAGAACTGCAGAAAAGTGAGCAGTCGCTCACGCACATTGAACAGGAGGTGGCCGACCTCATTGCACAGTTTCCGGAACTGCACCTGGGGGCGAACAGCGAGCACAGCGATCTTTACCCCACATCTGCAGAAGAGGAGCTCAATTCCTACCTCATCCTGTCGGCAATCTGGCAGGTGAGCAAACAGATACGCGACGATTCCCCAAAAGGGATGGCGAAAATCATTCGCGACCATTTTCACAAGATGCAGCTGACGAGCGATGAGTTATATCGGGTGGCGACGATCTATCTGTCGCTCTACGAACAAGTGCGGCAAGAGGGCGCGGTCCTGTCCGATAAAGACTATTTGTGGGAGGTCTATTATGCCCTCAAACAGGATGACGAACGGCAGGATAAGGTTCATGATCAAGGGAAATCCACCGATGCCTCCGTCCAACCCTTCATGGTGGGCCAGGCATTCACAGAGATCGCTCGCCAATTGCATGATGACGCCAGCTACATCAAATTAACGGCTGATGCGACGGCCGAGGAAATTCTCTCGCAACTCCCGATTGAATGGATAAATGCCATGTCAAGCTTTTGGCAGTGTTCGGATCAGCGGCTCAAACGCGACAAGATCAAAGAGGTCAGCAGTTTTTTTGCCGCAGTGGAATTCGCGACAAGTCTGGCGCGGATTTTATCGCGGGAAGAGAAAAAGTGTCTCAGCGCCATATTGGAGAAGGGGAACTGTATTCACTATTCGACAGTGGCGCGAGATTTCGGGCCCGAACACAACGACGGCTACTGGTGGACGCAGGATGCGCCAAAATCAACGCTCGGCAATTTGCGGATGAAAGGTCTGGTGGCGGTTGGCGAGATGACGGTGAATGGGGAATCGATGCGAGTGGCGATGATCCCGTCTACCATCAGCAGGACTGTCGCCCAGGCGCTGTCATCGCATGCATGAGCAAAGTAATACGCCTGCACGTCACAAGACCGTGAATACCCGTTATTATATATTCCTCTGTCAGGCCAGGAGTCAACTCCGGACGCACATTTGAGCGTTTCATGGCTTCAAGATGCGTCCGGAGATCATCAAGCAGCGACTCGATCAATCAGCATAATTACATCTAGGCGCCGACCTTTTGCCGAACATCCGCGACAATTTGTCGGGCGAGATTATGATACTGCTCTTTTTTATGGCACAAATTTGCACTGTTCACATCGGCAGCTTTCAGCTGAACATGGAATCGCAGGCACTGGGATGTCCCTGACGGGCGCACGGTCAGATGATTGAGGCCTCCCGCTTCGTCGAAGAAGAATCGGATACCCTCATCAGGGAAACCGTTGTAGTAAGGCAGCTCTTCATACTGTTTCCAGCGATGCAGTGCATCGTATTTGCCGGTGCGATAGGCTTCGACGGATACCACTTTCTGGCCGGCGAAGGATAGTTCTTTGCCTTTGAGGAAATCAGCGAGCATTTCTTCGGTCGTGCGCAGCATATTGATCTTTTTGGACATCCCTGTCGGACCTTCGAACTGTCCCCAGTAGGGTTCCGGCTCATAATAGTTGACGAACAAACCGATATCGGGATCGAGATAGATGTGTTCGTCCAATAAATCTATCAACGATTTCCCCAATGATTTGGCATAGGCCTGCACCTCGGCGATGAGAATGGCCGCAAAGGCGCCATCCTTGTCGCGCACATGCCCGCCCTTGCCCCACACCTGGCCTTCCTCCGGCCGGGGGCCCAGGATGCTGAAACCATTGGATTGTTCGAGAGCGGCAAAATTATAGGTGCGTTCAAATTGATCCATGGCGATCGCGTCAATAAGGACAGCGTGAGATTGTCCCTTAAAGATCTTTTTATTGATGTCTTTTTCCGGATTGCCCGTGCCGACAATCTCTGGCAAATCATGCCAGTCCTGGATTATCTTTTCGACTTTGCGCCCTGCCCACGACATCTGGACAGAGTTGGCGAGGTAGGCAAAACCAACCCATGTTTTTATGACGCCCAAGCCAAACGTGCGCACAAGGCCAACCATTGAATCCGAGGTGGTATGCGACAAAGAAATAAATTTTTTATCCGCTTCCGGCACGACGCCGCCATTTTTCTCCGCTTCTTTTTGCAGTCTATACCAGAGCAACAGGGTCCAGGCATTGTCCGCGTCCAATAGATGCCAGCTGCCATCATCGCGTTCCACATAGTCTTTTATCGCATCTTTGAGCGCGGCCTGCAAATGATCTGTTTTTTTATTTATTTCTTTGTAACAACGAATCTGCGATGGCGGCACCTTGACGATGAATCCGGCTCGGTCTGCATCCGGATCTGTGCCGATCAGCAAGTCAAGCTTGTCAAACTCCTTTTGCCCGTATTCCACCTTGAATTCTTTAACCGCCACTTCCGCGGCGATGTTGTCACCGGGATCCGGTTGCTGCTCCAGGGCAAAACATGGAAAGAGGCCGTTCAGTTCATCAAGGCGTGAGATCTTTTTCACGTTCTTGAAATGAAAGTAATCCAGCAGTGCCGGGACAGCCTTGCGGCCGGCGCCATGATAGGCAGAATATCCGATAAAGACCTTTGGCGCCCATTGACGAAGCAAATCAGCATCGAGAATGAATTCCTGGACGTGTTTCATGTGCAACGCGTGCATATTGATCAATTCTTTTTCTCTGCCAAAATATTTGCCGGCGGCAAGCCTGCCGGCAAGGGGTTTGTCACCCCCTAGAAAAACTAAGTTTTTGGCTTGCGCGGGCATCTCTGCCAATATGTCAACATCTTTGAAATCAGTGTGTAAAATATAATGATAGTAGATGTAATCCCGTTCACTCTTTTCGAATTGGGCGCCTGTTCTAGCCGACAGTTTATAGCCGTTATAGCGCCGGTCATTGTGGCTTGCTGATATTAAAATTCCCATATCAGCCTTGAGCTGCGGGATGGCGAATGTCAATTCCGGATAAGGGCACGCCTCGTCGAACAGATAAACCGTCATGCCCGTCTTGAGAAAAATTCTGCTGATGAGCTCGGCAAATGCATCGCCCTGAATGCGACTGTCATAGCCAATGACGATAGATTTCAGCTTTTTTTCCGCGGCATACCTGGCGACACCGGCGGATTTTATCATTAAAACCAGATCGTTAATCGTGTTGGGGCCTTTGAGGATGGGACTGCCAATGCTGGCGCTCAAAGCTTGCAGCTCCGATTCGTCCTCGCGTGTGGCGTAAGCCGCAATTCCTCGGATGCCGCCTGTGCCGAATGCGATTTCATCCAAAAATGCGTCGATGAGATGTTCCCATTTTTCATTGTGTATTGCTTTCAATATCCCTTTTTTGGCGTTTGGCGACAGCGCATCAATTTGGTCGTTGAGCAACCAGTGCGCCAGTTTTTTCGGCACATTGGCCATGGCGCTGTCAAAAATTTCTTTTCGAATGATCGACTTGTTTGCCTGCAAATACTCGGCTATTTTTTTATTGGCAATTTGCAGGTGTTGTTCTATTTCCGCTCGATCCAGCCCTTTTTCACTCTGTTCAATCCCCATCGTATCGCTCCTGTGATCATGATTTTTTGTGTGGTAAAAATTTGTATCAATTTCTTAAAAAAAATCATTAAAATCAACAAGTTGTTGTGCACGACTGTTTGTCCGTGAGGAACATTATGCAATTCTATTTTATCCTTGTCTCTCCGCAACGACCCGAAAACATCGGCGCCGCCGCCCGGGCGATGAATACGATGGGCTTTGACAATATGCGCCTCGTCAATGCCGGTGATTTTTTGGGGGATCGCGCGCTTGAGCTGGCGCACGGCTCGGATCACATCCTGAAAAATGCGGCGATATTTGAATCGTTCGAAGCCGCCATTGCGGATCTGGATTTTGTCATCGGCGCTACAGCTCGTCGACGCAAGGGGCGCCAGGAATATTTCAGCGGTGAGGAGCTGCCACCGTTGCTGGCTTCAAAAAAGGCGAGCATTCATAATGTCGGGATTGTCTTTGGCCGGGAGGATCGCGGATTGTTGAATGAACAGATCAATCGATGTGATGCGCTTGTCGCTTTGACCATGCGCGCCGCCTATCCTTCACTCAACCTGGCGCAAGCGGTCATGGTTTTTGCGTATATTCTGTCCCCCTTTGTCCTGCAGCCCGCAAAAGCGTTGCCGACGCCGCCGGCAACGGCAGAGTTCTTGTCATTGAAGAAACGAATACGCACTCTATTTATCGATATCGGCCTGGATAACAACCCCAATATTTTCGACCGGCTTTTGGAAAAGATGGCGCATCTCTCGCAAGAGGATGTACATCTGCTGCACTCTCTCTGCAGCAGATTGGAAAAAATACTACAGTCGCAGAATGATGCCCACTGATATGCCTCACCTCTGTCCGAGCTCATGATATGCGCAACCACGAGCGGGCTGGAGGTTTCGCTTCAAACTCTTAAATTTGTGAACATGCTGCCGGTGACAGAATGATATCCGTGACAGAAGAGACCGTGTCCGCATAGCGAGGATTGACCCGCATGGTCGCCCAGGCTTCACTGCCACCAAATGCCTGCCACGCCTTGTCACGCTCTTCGATGCTCGCAAAACCGAGCATATAGGTCAGGTTCGGCATTCTATCTCCCGCTAACGTTTCGCCGAAGAGGACGGGATTCAGTCCTGTTTCGCGGAACAGAGCGATCTCACCGCCTTGGTTGAACATCTCAACTTTGAGTTTCGCTGTATGACGATTGTGGCTCTCGTAGATTCGCATCTCGAACAGACGTCCCTTGGCATTTCTGATATGGGGTGCGATTTCAATAGTCGGCAGCTCCGCAAATGCCCGCAGCAGGCTCGTCTGGCAGCGATAGTAAAGCGGCTCAGTCATCGGCTGATCGATGAAATCTTGCAACGATTGATATTCCGCGTCTGCTGCGACGTTCTCCCATACGGTCACAAAAGAATCAAGGGAGGGATGCGGAACGAGCACATAGTAGTCAAGTCCGTGCGAGCCATATTTTGATTGCAAAAGCCCGACCGGCTGAATGCCGAGGCGATTGAGCGCCGGAATGGCAGCCTGTTCCCAATAGTTTTCGAACTTTATTTTGCCCGCATTGTTGACAATCTGGTAGCGGGAGAATTCGTAATACATCTGCGATAATTCCTGTGAGAATGCCGGCACGACTGAGGCGCCTCCGGCCAGAATGGATGTCGCTAAAAATTCTCTTCTTTTCATGCCACGCTCCTGTTTTCACTCCGTTCAGCCCATTGAATCGGCTCAGAGTCAATATAACCACAGAGCACATTCAAACACAAGAAAAAACGTCATGGATGGGATGAGTACAAAGCAGATCGCTGCTGCCGATTGTGTCTGCTGCAATCGGAATACGGTATTGCTTTGAAAATTATGCGGAAATCACTATTTTAACCAAAAGATTATGCGACGCCCTCCGAATTCACCCTCGCAATAGAGCCAGTCGACGACGATTGCCGAATGTGATAAGGAAAAAGTAATAATATACGGAGACGCCTATGAGTTATCGAGAGCGAATTGACACCCTGCTCAAGGATGTGAATAAAATCTTCCTGAATCCGTCAAGGAAAAAAATGATCGCCGATAGTGTCGATCAAAAGTGCTGCGTTGTTCTGCAGACCGGGACGCTTGCCACCTGGACGCCCGTCCACTCAACCGGCAGAAGTCCTAAGGACACTTATATTGTAAAGAGGACGGAGAGCGAGGAGACCGTCGATTGGACATCGCCGAACTGCATTCCAATGGAGCCGTCAACGTTTGATATGATCTTTGATGATGCCATGGATGTCTTTACAGCGAAGCGACATGTCTACGCCTTGAATCGCGTTGTCGGGGCGGACTCGACCTATGCCCTGCCGATATTGACGGTGACCGATGATCCGTTGAGCGCCCTGTTCGTTGACAACATGTTCCGTCCAGTGCCAAAAGATGTCCAGAAGAGCATCTACGCCGACAAGCCATTTCTGCTCATCTCTGTCCCGTGGGATTATCTGGACGACGATAAATACGCAGGCCGGTTGCGGAGTGTGGGCGACGGACGCACATCGAATATCGCCGTTGTCGCCGATTTTGACAGGCGCGTCGGCATTGTCTTTGGCTCGGCCTATATGGGGTCGGTGAAAAAGCTCATCTTCACGGTGATGAACTATTACCTGCCGGCGGACGGCATCTTGCCGCTGCACTGCTCTGCGAACGAGGGGCCGGATGGCGACTGCGCTTGTCTTCTCGGTTTGTCGGGGACGGGCAAGACCACTCTTTCTGCCGATCCGGAACGGGCACTTCTCGGCGATGATGAGCACGGTTGGAATGAGAACGGCATAGCCAATTTTGAATATGGCTGTTATGCCAAGCTCATCAATCTGAATCCGCTGAAAGAACCGGACATTTACCGCGCCACCTTTCATCCGGATCACTACCTCGACCATGGCGCCATTGTCGAGAATGTCATGGTCTATCCCGATGGCACGATCGATCTGGATGATGAACGGTTCACGCCCAATTCGCGCTCATCTTATCCGTTGCGATATAACTCCAATGTCAAAGAATCGGCTGTTTCCGGCCACCCCAAAACTATCTTGTTCCTCACCGCGGATGCCTATGGCGTTCTGCCGCCGGTTTCCAAACTGACGACCGAACAGGCGATGCTATGGTTCATCATGGGCTATACGTCAAAACTGGCCGGCACCGAGACGGGTGTGACCGAACCGCAGGCGACCTTCTCGCGATTCTTTGGCGCGCCATTCATGCCGCGACATCCGTCCGACTATACTGATTTACTCGGCCAAAAAATGGATGAGCAGCACGTGCCGGTCTATCTCATCAACACCGGATGGAGCGGCGGCCCTTACGGCGTTGGCAGACGTATGGACATCAACCTGACACGCGCCATGGTTCGCGCCGCGCTCAACGGCGATCTGGAAAAAGCCGAGTATGAACTTGACCCGATTTTCAAGGTCATGGTGCCGCGGACGTGTCCCGATGTCCCGGATGATGTGCTGCATCCGATCAATACCTGGAAGGACAATGATGCATTCAATGCCAATGCTGAAAAACTGGCAAGGCAGTTCTCGGCGCATTTTGACAAGAATTTCAAAGGCAAAGTGAATGCAAAAATTGAAAAAGTGTGTCCTGGCAAGTCTCCTGGTTCTCGGTAGAGATCGTGTCGTGTCCGGATTCGCCAAACGTAAAGAGCTGCGCACACACAACATTTTTCATAAAAAAATCGCTAACATTTTTTCATTTTTTGCGTATGAAAAATTTGATGCTGATCTTAACTTTGGAGGGATCATGA
>JAFGJB010000120.1 GCA_016929295.1 Candidatus Zhuqueibacterota bacterium
ATGATAAAGTCAAAGGCGCCGCGATTCATCGCCGTGCGGATGTTGTCGATGTCGCCGTAAGCCGAGACGATGACCGCGCGGAAAAGCGGATTCTCCATTTCTCTGATCTTGTTCAACAGCGTCAGGCCGTCCATCTCAGGCATATTGATGTCCGTCAGAACGAGTTCGATGGACGGATCCTCCGCCAGTCGCTGCAGCGCCTCGATTCCGTTTTGGGCGAAGGTGAATTGAAAAATGCCCTCGCGGATCTGCCTGCGAAATTTCTGCCGAACGATCTGTTCCAGATCCGGTTCGTCGTCAACTACAAGTATTTTTGCCGGCATTATCGTCTCCTTAAAAGAATGGAACACGGATTGTACTGATTCAACGGATTGGAACGGATTTCTTGATCCGTTAATATCCGTGATTTCCTTGTATAGCATTCCACGTCCCTAATTTTCTTCATCATTACACTCCTTAAGGATTTCCCGCTTCAACGCGCGAAAATCGAGCGGCTTGGTGTAATAGTTTTCGGCGCCGCATTCCATGGCCCTTTCATAATATTGATTGCTGTAAGCGGTGATCATGGACACGCGAATGAGTGGAAATTCCTTTTTCACCATCTGCAGCAGTTCCAATCCATTCATGCCGGGCATATTGATATCGGACAGTATGAGCATGACATTCGGCGGCTGTTTCATAGCATGTAATAACTCTAGCGCCTCTTCGCCGGAAAAAGCAAACATGAATTCAATTATTTTTTGCTGTATTTCTTTGCGAAAGTATTGTCGAAAAAGTAGTTCAACATCTCTTTCATCATCTACTACCATGGCCTTCATTCTTTTCTCCCTGGAAAATCTACTCTGCTATTGCCTCATTTATTGTCCGTGGCAACGTGATAACAAACTCTGTATATTCATCTTCTTTACTGTCAAAATAAAGCTCGCCGTGATGCGCATGGACGATAATGTCATAGCTGATCGACAAACCCAGCCCGGTTCCCTGACCGGCTGGCTTGGTGGTGAAAAATGGCGTGTGCAATTTATCGCGAATCCCAGTCGGAATACCATTCCCATTGTCCCCGATCCGGATTTCCACTTTACTATTCAGGTTTCGAGTGCGAACGGATAATGTCGGTGAAAAGCTGCCATTCTGTTCTATCTTTTTTCGATGCGTCTCATAGCAGCCGTTGTTGATGATGTTGAGAAACACCCGACTGATATCCTGCGACACGACATCCAGTTTGCCGATGGATGGATCAAGGTCGGTTTCGATTTTGATGTTGAAGCTGCTGTCCTGCGCTCTCATGCCGTGATAAGCGAGATTGATATCCTCTTCCAGCATGGCATTGATGTCTGTGGGCTGTCGCTCACCGGCTTTGCCTCGGGAATGCTGCAACATGCTTCTGACGATGCTGTCGGCACGCTTGCCGTGTTCTTTGATCTTGCCGGAATTCTGCTCCAACGTCAGTAGAATATCATACAGGACATCTTTATCCGGCAGCTTCTTGGAAATCTCCTCCCGCAATTCCTGCACCAAATCACCCGAGAGCTCAGCAAAGTTATTAACAAAGTTGAGTGGATTTTTAATCTCGTGAGCGATGCCGGCGGTCAAAGCGCCCAACGCCGCCAGTTTTGATTGGGTCACTAATTTGTCCTGGGCGTTTTTCAGATCGTTCAGTAATTCATTGACCTGGTAGTAGGCATCAGCGTTTTCCAGCGCAATGGCGCTGTAGGTGGCCAGGTTGCGCAAGATGTTTAAGTGATAGTTGGTATAGGCATTCTTTTTAAAACTCTGCGCGGTTATCACACCAATAGTTTTTTCCTTGTGCTGCAATGGCAGATAAAGAATAGATTCCGGATTTTCCCCGGCCATGGCTGGTTTCAGTTCTTGAATATATTTGATATAGTCCATGCCATAATCATTAATTATGACATCCTTTTGATTTTTGAAACACCAGACTGCAAGCCGGCTATCGTCGTTGAGCGGGACTGCAAACTCTGGCAATGTTTCGCCTTTTTCTTTGGTCGCCGGGAAAACCAACGCCTGCTGGTGGGCCTGATGCAAACCGATACCGAATACCGGAGCATCCATCAACCGATTGATGTTTTCATAGACCGTGTTGATGATGTCTTTGATGGAGAGATTATCGGTAATATCCCGGCCGATGTGACTGAGCTGCTCGACATTGTCCTTTTGCGCCTGAATTTCAGTGGTGCGCTCCAGAACCGTTTTTTCCAAAACACGGCTGCGCTCTTGCAGTTGACGCGTGCGAAGACGAACCAATCCAAAGACCAATCCGGCAGCGCCAAGAATATAGAAACTCCATGCCCACCACGTCCCGTACAGCGGCGGCGTGATGGTAAACGCGTAAATGTCCTCTTGGCTCTTATGTTGAAAAATATTTCGCGCCTGAACGCGAAAATGATATTTTCCGGCGGGAAGGTTGGTATAATAGCGGCGGGTGTCAACACTCCATGCCGACCAGTCTTTTTCGAATCCCTCCAATCGGCCGCGGAACTGATTGGCACGTGGATTCAAATAGGAGGAAGCAGAAAAATCAAACCGTAGTGCGTTGTAACGAAAGGGAAATTTTCGTTCAACAGGATTATCCATGTGGCTGCCGGATTTTGCGGCGCCGAAATAGACGACCGAGTCGCCGGCGATTGCGACTCGACGGATGATAGCCGGAAATTCGGTTTGCTCGGCTTCATCTCGGTTTGGGGCCACGCGTATGACATTGTTTGCTGTGCCGAACCACACAACACCGTTGTCCTCAGGATAGATCGTATTTATCACTTCATCGGCAAAACGCGCCAATTCATCCTTTTCCAGTCGATAGTCGCCATTTGGTAACTTTTTATAGACCGCCGATTCCTTGCCCAAATTGACCCACAAATTGCCGTCCTTATCCGAAACAATCAAGCCCTCATCCGGATTTCTGCCCAATCCCACATCGTCAAAGAAGGGATCATGAGCAAATTTTTTCTCAACCGGATCAAACCGAAGAACACCCTGTTTGGCGGTAATAAACAGTCTATCGCCGATTTTGAAAACAGATGCACCGCCGGGGGGTAATCCCTGTTCCGGTTCAAATCGTTCAACGGTGGGATTCAGCAGGTGGTCGACATCGAACGTCAAGCACAATGTACCGGCGTCCATTGTGCTGAGCCAGACGACGCCGGGCTCTGACTCGGTTAGAGAACGGACATACTCATGTACGCCCTCCACGCGGCCGATTCGCTCAAATCGATTGGGATTTTGGGGATTATAACGAGATAGAAGAACACCGTTGATTAGGCCGCAGCCATAGATGTTCTCTCCTACACTCAAGCGGGACATGCTCAGTATCGGTTCACTTAACGCTTCGTTCGGTAATACCATGGCAGCCGTTTTGCCCTGGATATGATGAACACCACTGTTGGTGGTGACAAACAGCTCGTTATTAATTTCTCTGAAAAAAAATGACTGAGCATTGCCGGAAATGCCGGAGATCGTTTTAAACTGACCGTCCGCAGTATCCAAATAATAGACACCGTCATTGGCCGCGATATAAAGAACGTCCTTGAAACGACGAAAATCAGAGGGTCCGGTGCCGCCGGGAATGCTAAATTCTGAGAGCGGCGAATTGTATTCGAGCACTACGACTCCTCCATCCATCCCCACCCAAAGATTCTTCTGTCTATCCACAAATAAACAACTGATTGAATTTGACAAAAGTCCGGCATCTTGAGTAAAATGGTCCCGTATTTTGCCCAGCGCATTAATAATGAAAAGTCCGGAACCCAACGTCCCCAGTGCAAAACAACTGTCCGGCGTAACGCCGCCGCTGTAAACTGTGCCATCATGCAGCAAAGCGTCGACGTCGGTATGCCAGGGCTGAAATGAGTGTCGGTCCCACAGTAACAATCCCCGACTGAAGGTGCCGATTAGATAATTTCCATCGCGTCCGGGGAAAGGCAGCATCACATGTATCCGGTCATTGGCAAATTGCTCGCCGCCGGGCATTAGCATCAGAGAGTCATTCACCATTCTCATTAAACCGATTTTGAATTGTTGAACGTAGAGCGTGTCATCGATCCAAAACGTGTAACCAAACCGCTCCTGTGGACGCCAAACATCAACCTGCCAGTCCTCAGCACCTGATATGTTGGATGAATTACGAAAGCGGAACAATCTTTCATTTGTCTGATAATAAATACCTTCGGGAGTCGCATGCACGGACCATACATAGTTAAAAATGCGGTCTTTGGGTTTTATATACTCCAACAAGGATCGGTACTGCATCTGACCCCGATCATCCGCTTCGAG